>JAUIMD010000420.1 GCA_030433225.1 Bacteroidia bacterium | reverse complement strand
ATACCGTTTGTTTTGGGATGATTTTTCTTCGTGGTTGCTCGAAATTGTGAAACCCGAGTACCAAAAAGGAATTGACCCGGTAACCCTGGAACAGGTAACTGAATTGTTTGAACAACTGATGGAGCAACTGCATCCGTTTATGCCATTTCTTACCGAAGAAATCTGGCAGTTGGCACGGGAGCGCAACGAAGGCGAAAGCATTTCCTTACAGCAGGTGGATAAAAAATTCAATTACAATGCTTCAGTGATTGCAGAATTTGAAAATACCAAGGAAGTGATCACAGCCATTCGCAGCATTCGTCAGGATAAGCAAATTCCAATGAAGGAAACTCTGAAACTGACCATTTCCGGCGATGTTTCGGCACACGAGCACCACTTCGACAGTGTAATTCATAAAATGGCCAACATTTCCAACATTGTAGATGGAGCTACAAGCAGCGAAGGAGCTACGAAGTTCCTCGTAAAAACTACCGAATACGCCATTCCGTTGGGTGATTTAATTGACGTGGATGCAGAAATTGCCAAATTGCAGGAAGAACTGAAATATTACCAAGGATTTCTGAATACGGTCAATAAAAAACTGAGCAACGAACGCTTTGTGAACAATGCCCCTGAAAAAGTGGTAGAAGCCGAACGGAAAAAACAAGCCGATGCAGAAGCCAAAATTAAAACTCTGCAAGACAGCTTGGCCGGACTAACAAAATAATGTATTTAAAAGGTTGCTTTAAAGGCAACCTTTTTTGTTTTGCCTTAAACAAAGAACTTTCTAAGACTATCCGCGTTTACTAAACATGCAAACCAAAAATCTATATTAACCTTGAACTTTCAAAATGTTATGCGTTCCTTTTTGCTATTTGTTTCTTCACTAAGCTTTTGTTTATCCCTTTCTGGAAAAACATCATCAGAAAAGATTTTTCAGGATGTTTATTGGAGGGAATGTGATAGTATTAATGCTCATTATTACATTATATTAAAAGATACTTTGATAGATAACGAGCGTGTTACAGTTACACGTACCTATAAGAACAATGGGGTGTTAATATCAAAAGGGTTGTATTCTGATTATGAAAATAAAATTCGTAATGGGGAAAGCCAACACTTTTATGATTCCGGGCAAGTTTTTTATAGTGAAAACTTTAAAAATGGAGTTCGTGAAGGAGAGTTAAAAAGCTATTTTGAAAACGGAGCAACCTGTCGTATTGAGGTATATCATAAAGACTCAATGGTAGTTGGAAACTGCTTTACAAAAGCAGGAGAAGATACGGTTTTTTATCCTATGGAGGTTATGCCGGAATTCAAAGGCGGTAACAAGGCGCTTATGCAGTTTTTATCGTCTAATGTAAGGTATCCCAAAAAGGCCGCGAACAGAGGAATTCAAGGTAAAGTTCAGGTTCATTTTATTATTAGTCCTGATGGGAACGTAACTGATATCCAGGTATTCGAAAAAATAGATCCATTTCTTGACGCAGAGGCCATTCGGGTGATTAGTTTAATGGATGGAAAATGGAATCCGGGATTACAGGAAAATAAACCTGTAAGTGTTCGATATCTGTTACCTATAAACTTTTTATTGCATTAAGCCATTAATAAATTATAACAAACTTATTTCTTATGTTTCCTAAAAATCAAACAGTTGTAAAAATGGTAACCATTGAAAAAGCAACATTCAGTGCTAATAAATGGAATATTTTAGCAATTATGGCATTGACGCTTTTATTGTTGGCCGGATGTTCTTCCGCCAAAATTGCATCAGACTACAATAAAAACAATGATTTTACCGGCTATAAAACCTTTTCGTTTTTAAACTGGCACCCGGATAATTCAAAGATGATTGACAAGGTGGAGCAGGACAGAATTTACCGTGTGATTACCGAGCAAATGGAGGCGCGCGGATACAAAAGGGTAACCATTTCAGGTGAGCTGGCCATCAACATTATCGTAATGATTGATAAAAAAAAGAATTACACCGCCATGTATAACCTCTACCGCCCATCGTATTACGGTTATTATTATGGATTTTATGCCGGCGGCGATTACTATTCCAATTACAACTATACCTACAGTCCGTACTCGGTTTCTACGGTGGATAATTTGTATGGCGGCATTGTTATAGACCTGTACGACGTAAAAAAGAAAGAACAAATCTGGCAGGGATCGGCTACAGGGAAAGTAAGCAACGACGAACGCACGCGAGCACTGGGTGGACCCAAAGCCATCGAACGCATTTTTGAAAAATTCCCGGTTCAGGTGCAGGAATAAGGGTTGGGATAAACCGAACTCCTCTCCTCCATGTGTTTACATGGGGGATTTTTTATGCCTGCGAAAAACCGTTTGGAACATGCATGAATTTAATAAACCGATGAAATGTTACCTTTGCGGCCAAACTCCTTAAAACGCATGTGTGCATGATGCCGAAACTTCTCATTGTTAGCGATTACCGGGACTACCATTCCACCCGACCCGAAGGTGCCATTTTTATCCAACTGGCACAACGCGGCTTTGAGGTGCACATCATGACCTATCGCGGAAAAGGCTATGCCGCAGAATTTGAGCAAAGCCCGATTACCGTCATCGATTTCCACCCGGAAAAGAAGTTTGATAAAGCAGAAATTAAGACCCTGCGCGATTATATCCTTCAACATCAAATAGATGTGGTGCATGCCTTTAACAGCATTGCTTCGGTAAATTGCATTCAGGCTGCCAAAGGACTTTCCGTTAAAGTGGCCTTATATCGGGGGTATTCAGGCAACATCAATTGGTGGGACCCCACAAATTACATCAAAAACCTGCACCCGCGGGTGGATAAAATATGGTGCAATTCCATTGGGGTGGAAGAATTGTTTAAACGGCAGCTGTTTTTTAAAAAGCACAAGGCAGTCACCATTAACAAAGGCCACAAGGTGGAATGGTACGCCGATGTGCAGCCACAATCCGTACGCCATGAATACAACATACCGGATGATGCCCTGTTGCTGGTAAATGTGGCCTACAACCGGCGCATGAAAGGCATTCCCTACCTGCTCAAAGCCATGGCAAAGCTCCCCAAAGATGCCAATATCCATTTACTG
>JAUIMD010000419.1 GCA_030433225.1 Bacteroidia bacterium | reverse complement strand
CCACACCGTCCATTTCGAGCTTGGCATCTAAAAAGCCAAATTCCTCTTCGGTGGGTTCAAACAGTACCGCGCCTGCTCCATCACCAAACAGAGGACAAGTATTGCGGTCGGTATAATCGGTAATGCCCGACATTTTATCGGCCCCTACTAAAATTACCTTTTTGTACTGACCACTGCGCACAAAGTTGGCAGCCGTTTCCATTCCGTACAAAAAGCCCGAACATGCCGCGGACAAATCAAAGCCCCAGGCATTTTTCAGTCCTGCACCATCGGCAACAATGGCAGCGGTTGAGGGGAAAAAATGATCCGGAGAAATGGTGGAGATAATGAGCAAATCCACATCCTCAGGATTTGTTTTGGTTTTTTTCAGCAGTTGTTGAACGGCTTTAATGGCAAGGTACGATGTACCCACCCCTTCTTTTTTAAGTATCCTACGCTCTTTAATTCCGATACGCGTCATTATCCATTCGTCGGTGGTATCCACCATAGTACTCAATTCCTCGTTATTCAGAATATAATCCGGAACATATCCACCTATGCCCGTAATCATCGCGTTGTACTTCATACTCGTTTCAACTTTTAGTTAAGGTGCCGATACGGCTGCTATAAAACAACAAATACCTGCTTCTCAACTCATTTTTACATGTAAAAATAAATTTAGAACAGGTACTTGTTTAATGTAAGCGTTTTACCACTTGAAATTTATGCTTCTAGAGGTTGCTCAACTGCTAATTTACCTCTGTAGTAGCCACACTCGCCACAAATGGTGTGGTATTTGTGGGTAGCACCGCAATTGGAACATTTTGCTAATGTTGGAGTTACGGCTTTGTAATGCGTTCTTCTTTTATCCCTTCTGGTCTTCGAAATCTTTCGTTTTGGATGCGCCATTGTATTTAATTTTAATTGTTATTCAATAATTTTTTTAAATCGTCCCACCGCGGATCTGTTTTTTCTTCGGAGGCCGAATATTTATTTAATATCTCAATCATTTTCGGGTCACATTCACCCTTTTTATGTACCGAACGTATGGGCAAACTCAGCATCAGGTATTCAAAAACCAGGGGAGCCATGTCAAAATCTTCCAGCTCAGGTATTTCGAGAATTTCTTCGCTCAATTCAGCGTTTTGTTCTCCCAGTTTTACAATGAGTTTAGCCCTATGCTTTACCTTTTGCACCATTTTTTCCAAACAACGGTTGCAGGGCACATTCACTTTCCCTTTTACCTGAAAGGAAAATTCAACGGTTTTGTTGTTTTTAATCAACTCCACCCTTACTTCAACCTGTTCAATGTCGAAGCCTGTTTCCTCAAAGTGCTCTAAAAAAGTGGAATCAAGATTAAAGTTGTACGTATGCACCCCGTCTTTCAGGCCATGTAATGGCACCTTATAATCTTCCAGCTTCTCCAAAACTTGTTGTTTAAAAAACCATGCAAAAATATAAAAAATTTACATTCCAAAAGAATCGAATTTCACTTTTAATGTTTTTATAGAGAAATCGCTACGGGTCAACTTTTTAGCCCTTGAATTATGCAAGAAAAAACCGGAGGATATCCACAATTCACTAACACGCTAATCCACTTAAAAAGAAGAATATATAAAAAACAACCTTGCCCGGAAATAGTTTTACCTCCTTTAAAGACTGCGCCAAACGGCCATACTGAATTGTACCGTTTTTTTAATATTTACGGGCTTCTCCATGTCGCAAACAAGCTGCAAACGGGAGTAACGGGCCGGATAAAAGTCATTTTCACCGGCAGAAAGCCCTCGCAATTGCTGTAAACAAACGTTGCCACGACCGGTTACGGTGGAAATTTCAAGCAGGGCCTTTTTCTTGTTTTTTTTCGGGTAGGGCAACACCGTAAACCGTTGGGTATAGTCGTTCAGCGTAGTTTGGTATTGTTGATTACAGAAGGAAAGGTCAGAAGTATTGGTGTACAGCGTTTGCTGCCCGTTTTGTACATCCTTATGCACATCAAACATGTCGTTAATTTGTTGCATTGCGTACCCCAGTGCCATAAAAGCCTCTTCTTCTCCGCTAAGTAACGGATTATCCAATACCACGCGGTATAACAATGTGGCTAACCCTCCTTTGTTCCGGGTAATTTCCTGCAGCTCTTTTCTTCCTAAGGTTTGGGAAGTATCAAATTGACGAATACTTTCTTCCTGAGCCCTGAGTGTGCGCTCAAAAACAGCATTAAAAAAGGGGCGCTGCCTATCGTGCAACTTACCGTATAAATAACGCGCCAATAGCAAGGTACCGTTTGCTGTAGCGTCATTTTGTTTCAACAAAGCAAAAATCTGCTCCGTACTCATGTGTTGCTCATCGGTTAAATCATCCAAAATAGGGGTAATAATGCCTAAATATGTGGCATGGAGGCGTTCGGTACGCGAGAGGCGATAACCGCGCAAGGCACAGGTCCAACTGCTGACCATACACGATTGCATGGTATAGAAATGTATTTTTTTGCGCTGCTTTTTGCTGAGGCAGTCAGGGGGCAATTGCAATTCCCGCAGTACCGCATGCAACAACTTTCGGGTAAATAAGGCATTGCTTATGTACACTTTGATGGATAGAACCAAATAGGTATGTAATACAGTGATGGTGCTCATTGTAAAAGCAAGTATACACAGATGCCGGCGAAAATCCTTGCGGAGGCTGCAATTAATCCCAAATGCTGTTGTCCCAGGCCGACTTTTGCTGCTCGTATTTTAAATCGGAAAGGATGGACGAGTTTACTTTGATGGTAAAGCGGTAGGTTTTATAATCGCCAAACGGAACTGCACTCAGGTTCATTGACCAACAGTGCAGGTTACGCGATACATTAAAATTGGTGGAGGTAATCTCGTTCCTATTAAAGTCGTACCCCGAAGATGCGCTGATTTTCCACTTGTCTGTTAAATCGATGTTTCCATTCAGGCGCAGGTTGGAGGTAATGTCGTAATCGTAATCGTTCCGCTCCGCATTAAACCGCGAACGCAAACTAAAGGCAAAATTGGCCGAAATGCTCCAGGGCATTTCAAACGGCAGGTATCCATATGGGTCTTTTTTAATGCCATCGCTCTGCTCGTCTT
>JAUIMD010000418.1 GCA_030433225.1 Bacteroidia bacterium | reverse complement strand
CTCTATTAATACTTAGTGTAATAGTAACGGCAAACGCGCAAAAAAACATTACTCCCGACAAACCAGCTTTGGTAATTCACATTGTGGTGGATCACATGCGGGCCGATTATATTCCGAGGTATTGGGACAATTTTACGGATGGAGGTTTTAAAAAACTGGTGCAGGAAGGCACCTCGTTTAACTATACCCGGTATCCATACCAGTTTACCCAGGAAATTGCAGATTATGCATCGCTTTCAACCGGATCAACGCCTGCCGAACATGGCATAAACGGCTACTACAGCTATAACCGCAAAACCGATCAGCTGGAGTCGCCGCTGGAAGACAAGCAAAGCGTAACCATTGGCATGCAAACCCGACTGGAGGGATTTTCCCCCAAAAACCTGCTGGCTTCTACCCTGGGAGATGAGCTGAAAAAAAGTTCGTTTGGATCGTCAAAAGTTATTTCCGTTTCTCTTAATAAAGAAGCCGCCATTTTATTGGCGGGTCACAGTGCCGATGCTGCCTATTGGCTGGATGAAAAACAAGGCGATTGGGTAACCTCCAATTATTATTCCAACTGGCTCCCCAAATGGACGCAGGAGTTAAACAACAACGGAAAACCTCAGAAATACATGCAGGAAAAGTGGGATTTACTTTACCCCAAAAGCCGGTATGTGAACCAGCAAAGTGGAGCAAAAAGTTACGCTTACGACCGTTTCCCGTTCGATTTTTCCGTTATCCATTACAACAATGCGGGCTATCGAATTTTAAAATCGACCCCTTACGGCAATAAGCTGGTTACCGATATGGCCATTCAGCTCATCGACCAGGAAAAGCTGGGCAACGATGCAGTTCCCGACCTGCTGTACCTGAATTACTGCAACGTAAACAGTATGAAAATGATTTCTGACCCATTTTCGTTGCGCACCGAAGACATGCTGATGCGCATTGATTTTGAGTTGGAAAAACTGATGACACACATTGAAAAAAAAATCGGATCGGAGCGTGTATTGTTTGTATTAACTTCCAGCCAGGGAGCAGCTGACATGCCGCAAACCCTTAAAGATTACAACCTGCCAAACGGCACTTTGCAACCCACAAAGGTCACCGCCCTGCTCAACTCCTATTTAATGGCGCTGTATGGACAGGGAAAATGGGTGTCGTTTTACAACAACAAGCAAATTTACCTGAACCACGATTTAATTAAGAAATCAAATTTTCCGAAAGAGGCCGTGTTTAATGAAGCGGCCGGATTTTTGGAGGAATTTACCGGCATAGCGCATGCATACAGTGCATTGGCTTTAAAAAACGGGCAGGCAGGAAACGGTAAATTTGTGGACGTGCAAAACATTTATTACCCCCCTTTATCGGGCGACATTTTTATCACGTTGGAAGAAGGCTGGATTGAAACCATTAATGATGAGTATCATCCCGGAATTCCCTGTCACAATAACCTGCGGGTACCGTTAATTTTTTCAGGGTGGAAAGTGGCGCGCGAAAAATGGAACACCCAGGTAAGTACCCTCGACATAGCCCCTACCCTTTCTGATGTGCTGGGCATTGCGTTCCCCAATAAATCCAATGGAAATATTTTACAAATTACCCGCAACGTGCGTTAATGGTTGCTAGTTACTGCGCCACCATTTTTCGGTGTAGTCGAGGTTTTGGAGCTTAATTTGTTCGCCAATGCGGGGTGTAACCAACTGAATGTCCCTTTCTTCGGCAATTTTCACCAGTTCCTCAATCGGCTCCTTCCATCCGTGCAAGGCCAAATCAAATTTACCCCAATGTACGGGCATAAGCGCCTTTCCACTAAGTGTTTGATGCGCAGTTGCTGTTTCGGCAGGGAAAGAGTGGATATCAGGCCAGTAAATACTGTATGCTCCACATTCCAAAAGCGTTAAATCAAACGGGCCGTATTTTTCACCAATGGCGGCATACTGGTTGTGCATACCGGAATCGCCTCCAAACAAAATGGAAGTGCTGCCTGCCTTTACCACCCAACCGCACCACAGGGTTGAAAAACGGTTATTTAAGCGCCTCCCTGTAAAATGACGTGTAGGTACCGAAGCCAACATTAAGGAATCACTTACGTGCACCTCATCCCACCAATCCAACTCGGTAATTTTTTCCGTATCTACACCCCAGCTGGTTAGGTGAGCCTTTACCCCCAGCGGAACATAAAACTGTGAGGTTCGGCCATGCAGGTTCAACATTGCCTTGTAATCCAGATGATCGTAATGATCGTGGGTGATTAGTATGGCATCCAGCTCCGGCACATCCGAGAGCTGATACTCAAAATCGTAGGCAAACTTTTTGGGTCCCATAAACGATAGCAGCGAGGCGCGCTTACTAAACACCGGGTCCACCATCATTACTTTCCCTCGTACCTGCACTATAAAAGACGAATGCCCCAGCCAGGTAATAGCCGTTTGGTTCGCCGGCAAGCGGGCAAAATTGGTAGTGCTGAGTGGAACGTTTTTTATGGGCATCTCAGGCTTGCGGTTTATGTTGCCCTGCATCATTTCTTTGAGCATGGGCAGTATTTGGCCTGCAGAAAACGACACATTGGTTTCGACCGGGTTAACAAAAACTCCATTTCTGAAATTTGGCGATTTTTTGAGGTTTTCTGGTATTTCCTTCGCCACCTTACTCCCCAATTGCGGGGCAAAACTGTTGAACAATAGTACCACCACGGTGAGTACTGCCACAATGGCTAAAAAAACTAAAAGGGTAATTTTCATACAATTGTGTTGTTTACTTCGTAAGCATAAACACCCGGAAGGCCAAAATGTGCGCTTGTTGTAACTTTTTTTAATGGACTTAGCTTTCCATAATCAATCGTTTCCTTCTGTTTTCGAAAAAACGTATGGTGTTGCTGAACACTTTGTAGTAAAGCAGCACCCAAAGCACCAGCGAAAACAGCCAAATTACCCCTACATTGAACCAAAAGGTAGGCACGTACAGTTGACCCACCCGCTTGTAGGGAGCATAAAAATGAGCTCTTCCCCACTTATGTTCGGGCAGTACAAAAACAGGTTTATCGTTGCGGTAAATCCGTCCTTTGTATTGTACCGTTTTTTCGTTTTCATAGGGCT
>JAUIMD010000417.1 GCA_030433225.1 Bacteroidia bacterium | reverse complement strand
CCCCAAATACATAATCGTCCAGCGAAAGCTGACCGTTTTCGTACAACTGCATAACTGCAACAGCGGTAATTAATTTGGAAACACTGGCCATGCGGAATAGGTGCGAAGGCTGAACCGGCACTTTGGCTGTGGTGTCCGCAAATCCAAATCCATTCGTGTAAATTAGCTTACCATCACGGGCAATTGAAACGGAGGCTCCCTGAATGTTCCAATACGTCATAAAACGGTGCATGCTTTGTTCAAATTTTTGAACCTGCACATCGTTCTCATAATTGGTGGAAATTGGAAAGGCCTCTTTTGCAGGCAATAAGTTGGCAGTAAGTATAGATACCGATTCTTGTCTGACGTTGGCAAAAAACACCAGGTTAACAACAACTGCAACTGAAAAAACAAGTAAACCCTTTCTTAAACTCATGGTAAACACGGTAACTACCGGCAAAGATATTGGATTTTTTTAATTCTGCCATTTTGCTACGTTTTTAACGTTTTTTGTTTATGGTAAAAGAAGCCCCCTACGGCTGAGATATAGGAGCTACACGTTAAGGCACAAAAATTTCTCCTTGCAAATACAGGTGTGCCTTACCGGCAATTTTCACCCGCGAACCCGCCAGCTCGCATTGCAGCCAGCCCCCCCGTGAAGAGGCCTGAAATGCAGTCAGCTTATTTTTGCGCAGCACCTTTGCCCAGTATGGAATTAGCATGGTATGGGCAGATCCCGTTACAGGATCTTCATCAATACCAGCTGCGGGGGCAAAAAAGCGGGATACAAAATCGGTTTCAATGGCCGGAGCCGTTACGATTATTCCCCGCGTGTTAAACGTAGCAAGGGTTTTAAAATCGGGCTGCAGTTTTTGCACCTGTTCCTGAGATTCCACCACTATTAAAAAATCGTCCTTTCCTTTATACACCTCGCGAGGCGTAAGCCCCAGGGCTTTTTCAACGGTAGTTGGCAAAATAGCGCGCTCCAGGTCTGCAACGGGAAAATCAAGTTCCAGTAAATCTTCCACTTTATTTACCTTTAACTGCCCACTGTTTTTACTGTAAAAGGTAAGGGATATATCCAGGGGGTGGTACAGGCTGAACAATACATGCGCAGCGGCCAAGGTGGCATGTCCACACAAATCCACTTCCAGCAACGGCGTAAACCACCGTATGGTGTACCCGGCCCGGTGAGGAACCAGAAAAGCCGTTTCAGACAGGTTATTTTCGGCTGCAATTTGTTGCATCAGCACCGTATCCAACGCTTCTTCCGATAGTACTACTGCGGCCGGATTTCCGGTAAATTGTTCAGCAGCAAAGGCATCCACCTGATACATGGTAAGTTTCATACGTAATAAAATAATAGAAGTTTATGGCCATTGTGCCCGATTGACTTCAAAATTAAACATTCGGGGCAAAACCCATTCTTTTGCGGGCACCAAAATCAATTTGCCCTCCATTTTTTGCGTTGCATCTTACATCTTTTCTATTTTTGCGCCAAACTCAACAAAGTGAACATCAACGAGGTCATAGCCACATTTCAGCAGCAGGAAGCATTCGCTGCGTTTACCCAACAGCTTGAGCAAAGCGCTCCATCCCTTCGCATTAATAACCTGCACGGTTCGTCCAAAGCCCTGTTGTGTGCGGCCGTTTTTAGCCAACTGCAACGGCCGGTATTGGTGATGCTGCCCGATAAAGAAGAGGCATCGTATTTTTATTACGATTTGGTTCAGCTAATTGGGGAGGAAAATGCATTTTATTTCCCCTCAAGTTACAAGCGCTCGGTGGTGTATAAAAAGTCCGACCCGGCCAACGTAATCCTACGCACCGAGGTGTTAAACAAACTGGCAGATAATGAACCTCTGGTTGTAGTCACTTTTCCGGAAGCTGCCGTGGAAAAGGTTGCCTTAGGGGAGGATATCAAAAGTCAATCGCAGGAGATTAAAACCGGGGATAAACTGGACCTTTCCTTTTTGGCGGAAGTTTTGGACGAATACGGTTTTGAGCGGGTGGATTTTGTGTACGAGCCCGGACAGTACGCCCTGCGCGGGGGCATCATGGACATCTTTTCATTTTCGGGGGAATATCCGGTTCGGGTGGATTTTTTTGGCGACGAAATTGAAAGCATCCGCACGTTTGATACAGAGACGCAGTTGAGCATTCAAAAAAGAGAAAAGGTCATTCTACTGCCTGATTTGCGTAAAATACAACACGCAGAATCCAGCGTTTCCATTCCCGATGCATTCCCACCCAATGCGCTTCACTGGTACAGCAGCCGGGAATTGTTTGCCGATAAAGTACAGGAAATTAAAGAAGCCGCCCTGGTAAGTTTTCAGGAAACCGAAAACGAAGAAGACGACGAAACACCGTTTGATAAAGAAAACCTATGTGGGAAAGAGGCTTTTATAAAAGACGGCCCGCATCCAGTGATTGAAACGGGTACGGCAGGCAGCTTTTCGTTTGCCCACGAAATTGGGTTTCAAACGGCACCGCAACCCCGCTTTCAGAAGAATTTTGAAATGCTGTTTGAGTTTTTACACGAATCGCATGAAAAGGGCTACAAAACCTTGTTTTTAAGCAACAGTGAAAAACAGCACGAGCGCCTGAAAGCCATTTTTGAGGACAGTGGCAGCCACATTACCTACACGCCGGTACAAGGTATTTTGCACGAAGGTTATACAGACCATGACAAAAAACTCAATGTTTTTACCGACCACCAGGTATTTGAGCGCTACCACCGGGTACGGCTGCGCACCGACCGGTTAAATTCAGGAAATGCCAGCCTTTCACTGAAAGAAATCAACCAGCTGAATCCCGGCGACTACGTGGTGCATACCGACCATGGCGTGGGTACGTTTGGTGGATTGGCGCGTACCGAAATAAATGGGAAAGAGCAGGAAGTTATTAAGCTGGTGTACAAAGACAACGATGTAATTTTTGTCAGCATTCATTCACTGCACCGCATTTCAAAGTTTAAGGGGAAGGATGGCGATCCACCTAAAATAAACAAACTGGGCACCGGGGCGTGGCAAAAAATGAAATCAACGGCCAAAGGAAAAATCAAAGATATTGCCCGCGATTTAATTAAGTTGTATGCCAAACGC
>JAUIMD010000416.1 GCA_030433225.1 Bacteroidia bacterium | reverse complement strand
ATGGGCGAAATTGCCGACAAAGTAGGCTTTAACAATCAAAGCCATTTTAACCGTGTTTTTAAGGCCGAGGAACAAATGAGCCCCTCAAAATATCGAAATCAACACCCCTGACAGGTTTTGTAAAAGTTTTTGCACCTTTTGTCAAACGCATCCACCCACGATTTTATAACATTGTTGTGCTAATTACATCTAATACGTCACAACTATGCCAGGATACATTCGTTCAGGTCGGAATCCCATCCGCGCCTCCATTGCAGTTTTATTTTTTACGGCTTTTTTACTGCTTTTCGGGGCGTGTAAAAAAGAATCCAACAACATGCTTTGGGTTTCTAAAGAGGAAATTGATTTTTCTGCCGAAGGTGGAAACGTCACCATTTATATAAAAACCGATGCCCCCGATGGATGGGCCATTGAAAACCCCAGCGATTGGGTGGAACTGTCGAAAACCTCCAGTCCGTACACCCCGGGCGAAGTGGAAATTTCGGTAGCTACCCGCACCCTGGAGCCACGCGAAGCCACCCTGCTGGTAAGTGCCGGAAATGCACCTGCCGTGTCCATTAAAATTTCACAGGCCTCGTCGGAGTTCCTCTATCACCTTTCCTCCAGCGAAACGCTTTTTGAATTTAATGGTCTGGAAGCGAACGCAACGTTTACGGTGACTACCAACGCACCCCAATGGAGTTTAACAGATATACCCGACTGGATAGTATGCAATCCTTTATCGGGAACCGCCGGCGAAACTACGGTAGAAGTACAGATTCCCAACAACATGGAAGGCGACGCCCGTGTGGCGACCGTAAACCTTATGGCAGATGCGGCTCCCATGGTAGCACTAAACTTTTCACAATTGGGTGGAATTTACCCCAGCTACAATACAAATCCATTGGCGCCGGATAACACGGGCATGAGTCGCAATGCACAGGAATTGGCCGCTGCTATCAACATTGGCTGGAACATTGGAAACACGCTGGAAGCCACGGGCGGAGAAACGGCCTGGGGAAACCCGAAAGTCACCAATGAGCTGATTCAACTTGTGAAGCAAAGCGGGTTCAACGCCATTCGCATTCCCTGCTCGTGGAACCAGTACATGGAAAATTCAACGACCGCCAAACTGCGCGACTCCTGGCTCAACCGTGTGAAGGAAGTGGTGCAATATTGTGTGGATAACGACCTGTACGCCATTGTCAACATCCACTGGGATGGAGGCTGGCTCGAAAACAACATCACCCCCGACAAGCAGGTGGAAAACAATGCCAAGCAGAAAGCTTTCTGGGAGCAAATTGCCACCCACCTGCGCGATTTTGATGAACGTGTGTTATTTGCCGGTGCCAACGAACCCAACGTGGAAGATGCCGAACAAATGGAAGTGTTGCTATCGTACCACCAAACCTTTGTGGATGC
The DNA here is from genome assembly GCA_030433225.1 of Bacteroidia bacterium. GTDB lineage: Bacteria > Bacteroidota > Bacteroidia > Bacteroidales > UBA5342 > JAUIMD01. Next base: position 1,690 of record JAUIMD010000416.1, on the reverse strand, counting down.
CGTGCGCTCTACCGGCGGCCGAAACAGTTACCGCACCTTAATAGTGCAGGGGCCATCCACCGATATTGACAAAACCAACCAGTTGATGCACCAGCTCCCAGCGGATGAAATTGAAGGCCGGATGATGGCCGAAATCCACTTTTATACGCCCTACCAATATTGCCTGATGACGGAAGATGCCGGATGGGGAAAAATGTTTTACTACTGGGGCAACGGCTACCATTCCACCACCGATACGGAGCGAAATTCCACCTGGGGTGAGGAAGCCGATGTGGATGCGTTGTTTGGAAAAATGAAAACACAGTTTGTGGATAAAGGAATTCCCGTAATTTTAGGAGAATTTGGTGCCGTAAAACGGACGTTTTTGACTGGAGACGCCCTGCAGCTTCACCTGGATTCACGGGCATATTACCTGAAATACCTGATGCAGCAGGCCAAAGTAAACGGACTGTTGCCCTTTTACTGGGATGCCGGAAACCTGGGCGAAAATACCATGTCGCTGTTTAACCGGCAAAACAATTCGGTGTACGATCAACAGGCGCTGGATGCGCTTATGGAAGGCATAAATGGTGGAAACTAAACATACAATTCAAATGAAAAAGATTCTCTCCCTCATCGTTTTAACGGTTTTTACACTTCAGTTGCTAGATGCACAAAACCGAAACATTTCCATAGATGTACAGGCCGAAAAAGGCCCCATGAATACCATGTTTAAAGAATGTATCGGGGCAGGTCGCGCCAACGAGGGCTTGCGTGCCGACTGGCAACAACAACTGAAAATGGTAAAGGCCGAGTGCGATTTTACATACATCCGCATGCACGGCTTATTAACCGATGATATGGCGGTGTACAAAGAAGACCGAAACGGAAACCCGGTGTACAATTACCAATACATTGATGTATTGTACGATTTCATCTTATCCATAAAAATGAAACCCTTTGTGGAATTGGGTTTTATGCCCAATGCACTGGCCAGTGGTCCTGAAACCATTTTTTGGTGGAGGGGCAATGTGACCCCACCCAACGATTACGACAAATGGAAAGCGCTGGTGCAAAACCTGGTGCAACACTGGACCGATCGTTACGGCGAAGAAGAGGTAAAAACCTGGTATTTCGAGGTGTGGAACGAACCCAACTTAACGCCCGGCTTTTTTACCGGAACTCAGGAAGATTATTTTAAACTGTATAAATATGCCGCAGAAGGGGTTAAAAACGTAAATGCAGCCTACAAAGTGGGTGGCCCGGCCACAGCGGGTGCTGCCTGGGAACCGGAAATGATTGCCTATTGCGTAGAAAATAACGTACCGCTTGACTTTATCAGCACGCATTCTTATGGAGTAGATGTCGGATTTCTCGATGAATTTGGCGGAACCGGAACCGTGCTCAGCAAAAACGAATGGAGCGTGAGCCAGGATGTGATTCAATCGCGCAATGAAATTTCGGAGTCGGCCATGCCCCACCTGGAATTGCATTATACCGAATGGAGTTCGTCTTACACCCCGGCCGACCCCATCCACGATAGCTACCACCAGGCGGCCTACATCCTGAACAAAATGAAGCAGGTAGGAGATGCAGCCAACTCCATGTCGTACTGGGTATTTACCGATATTTTTGAGGAACCGGGTCCACGCTTTACGCCCTTCCACGGTGGTTTTGGCTTGCTGAATACGCAGGGCATTAAAAAGCCGGC
>JAUIMD010000415.1 GCA_030433225.1 Bacteroidia bacterium | reverse complement strand
TTACCTGCAAAAATATGGCAAAAAAGTAGCGGTAGTTGAAAAAGCCCCTCGCATTGGAGGTGTAATGCAAACCGGTAAACAAGATGGTTTTGTATTTGAAAAAGGGCCAAATACCGGGGTAATCGGCAATACTGAAATTGTTGAATTGCTGGATGAACTGCAGGACCACTGCGAACCGGAAATCGCTAACCCCGAGGCCAAACGACGTTTAATTTGGAAAGGAAACAAATGGCGCGCCATTCCCTCTGGTTTGCCGGGAGCTATCGCAACGCCGCTTTTTAGCTGGCATGACAAATTCCGCATTTTAGGTGAGCCCTGGCGAAAACCGGGTACCAACCCCAACGAATCGGTGGCCGATATGGTGAAACGCCGCATGGGAAAATCGTTTTTGGAATATGCGGTTGACCCCTTTATTTCGGGCATATATGCCGGCGACCCGGCCCAACTGATTACCAAATATGCCTTGCCCAAATTGTACATGCTGGAACAGGATTACGGCAGTTTTATAAAAGGAGCCATTGCAAAAAAGAAATTGCCCAAAACGGACCTCGAAAAGCGGGTGAGCCGCGAGGTTTTTTCCACCAAAGGAGGATTGCATCAGCTCATACAGGCACTGGGCAAAAAAATGGCAAAAAACAGTATCCATACCAAAGTGGATGCCTGCACCGTTCAAACCATTGCCGGCGGTTACCGGGTACAGGGGAACACACCGGATGGTGCCCTGAACCTTACAACACAACAGGTTATTACTACGGTAAATGCGCCTGCGCTACCGCACCTGCTTCCGTTTATTCCAAAGCAACAATGGGCGCCCATTACCCGCCTCAGGTACGCCAAGGTAGCACAAGTTGTTTTAGGGTTTAAAAACTGGACGGGCACTGATGTAAATGCTTTTGGAGGCCTGATTCCCAGCAAAGAGAAAAGAAGCATTTTGGGGGTTCTGTTCACCTCATCGTTTTTGATGGAACGCGCTCCCAAAGGAGGGGTTGTGCTGAGCACATTTGTGGGTGGCATACAACACGAAGAGGTGTATCGGCTGTCCAAGGACGAACTGCTCAACCTGGTTCACAACGAACTTACGGCCATGATGCAAACCGATACCCGGAAAGCCGATTTAGTGAAACTATTCCGTTACCCCAACGCCATACCACAGTACGACATCACCTCGCCGGAAAGGTTGGAAGCCATTGCAGCCATTGAAAAAGAATACCCCGGTCTAATTCTGGCGGGCAACATTCGCGATGGCATTGGCATGGCCGATCGTATTAAACAAGCCCGTACCCTTAGCGACCAACTGAGATAACGAAGCAAAAACCGGTGGTTCATGCAAAAAATGGCGACGAAAAAAGGTTGCCTCCTATTGTCGACAACCTTCTTCATGGTTTTAAAATCCGCTAAACATTAAAAAACCATTTTATTTTGCTTTCATTTTTTCAATCATCTTTTTGGCGTTCTCATTATCCGGGAAAAGCGTTAACGATTTCTCGTAATATTTAATGGCCTTTTTGGTATCTCCCTTTTCCATGTAAGCCTCTGCCAAGCTGTCCCAGGTATTGGCCGATTCAGGAAAATACCGGGTATTTAACTGCAGCAGCTCGATGGATTTATCCAGATCACCGGCTCCCAAAAAGTAATACCCACTTGTATTTAAGGCCATTTCGGCATTTTGTAAACTCGGCTCAAATGACGAGGTAAAGATGAAATCGGCCGTAACCACCTTCCAGGTATCGCCTACCTTTTTTTCCATCAGGTATTTCACGGTACGTTCGGTGGTCATATCCTGGCCCATCCATGAGATTTGTGCGGTTTCCTGCGTGGTTACCAGGGCAGTGTTTCCCAAAATCACCACATCGTAGGTATTAACCGTAACGTCATTTACCAGGCGGTCACCATCAAACCGGGCCTGCAAATTTGCCTGAATGGAATCCCACGAGTGTACTTTTGTGTAAAAACCGGCACGCCCTACGGAATACGAAGCGTACTCCTCCTGAACCCAAAAACCGGCCCATTCGTCGAAAGTGCCCTTGTCAAACGCTTCATTTTCGGCTTTAAGCACTTCTACAATAATTTCTTCGGCAGTGTGCGCCATTACCCCGGCAGAAAAAGCCAACATCAGCACCATAACCATAAAACTTCTTGCTTTCATAAGAATAAAAAATTTAGAGTGAATAATTAAAGAAAGGGGTTAAAGGGCTATCGTTGGGTTTACGTATGCTAAAATGCACCCCACAATTTACTTTGTTTATTGCAGTTAGTCAATGACTATGAGTTTTTTAACACATTTGATTAACGGCCTATCGAAATGGACTCAATAGTTTTTTGAAAATATTTACCGGGATATCGGTTACAATGCTTCGTGCAATTTCCATGGTTTTCCGAAATGCCGTTTTGCGGATTTCATCTCGTTTTTCTTTGGAGATAACCTGGTTGGGCATTAGGAAAAATTCCTTGGCAAACAGCCCGATACGGTAGGTAATAAAGGCATAGGTTACGCCCTGCAGCAAGGATGTAAGGGTTTTACCTCCAATAGGATGTAGCCGGGGAAAAATCTCTTCCAGCAGGCTGCGGTCGGCCAAATCTTCAATGGAAAGTGCGGTAAACGCCAATACAACTACACGGGTATAAATGCGCACCATTTGCACAAAGCCGGGGCGGTACGGGAACCGGTTAAAAATCAGCTTCAGCATTTGGAAATTGTTCACAATTAAAAAAAAGGCATCCAGTTTCCCGAATTGTGAGATGGAGGTCGTCACAAAAACAGAGCGGCTGTACTTCCATATGTCTTTATCAATCCCTTCGGCACGCCGCGTCACCATACCGTGCAACACGTCCAGCACCGCCTTATCATTGTTTTTTATGGCCTTTTTTATTTCGGCCTTTTCTACCTTGTCAATGGCATTTCCACGCAAAATAATCCGCGCGGTTCTTTTCAGGTGTTTGGGATGGGGGTCTTCTTCCAAAAACACCTTTAGGTTTAGGTAGGGTTTTCCGGCTATACGCAGGATAGGAAGTATAAAAAAGAACACAACGAAAGCGCCGACGATAAGATAAAAAGCCCATTCCAACCAGACATGCATCTTTCCCAGCTTATCCCCAAT
>JAUIMD010000414.1 GCA_030433225.1 Bacteroidia bacterium | reverse complement strand
GCAACGGGGCCGAATGGTAACCACCATTGCTATTTTGGACTAACTGTTAAATAATTTAAGGCTTTTTACGTTTTATCAGAATTATAGTATTAAATTCATCCACCCAGTACCGGTTTTTATGTTAAAGAAGAGTACCAAAGATCTGATATTTAGGATTATACTGTTTTATTTTGTGCTTATAGGTCCATTTGCGCTGGTGAGCTACATGTACTTTAATAACCGGGTGGAACGGCATTTACTGCTCACCAAAACCAACCAGCAAACCGATATTCAATTACAGCTTGAACGGTTAAAAGAAATATTTCGCCATGTAAATGCAGATTTGCTTACGGCAACAAATCACACCATGTCGAAGTTGTTGTATGTAGGCGCGCAAAACGATAAGGCTGAAGCATCGCAACGCCTGAGCCAGTTCTGCTCCAGTTTATTGGATTACAACCAGATTTTCTCCCAGGCTCGTTTTGTGGATAACGAGGGCAACGAACTGATTAATGTGGTGATGGAAAAGGGAAAGGCGGTAACCAAATCTGCAGAAACGCTTTCCAACAAAGGGCACCGGTACTACCTGAAGGAAGCAGCAAATTTAAAGAAGAATGAAATTTATGTGTCACGATTTGACCTGGACCTGAACGATGGAGAGGTAATTGTTCCCTATAGTCCGGTAGTAAGGTTTGTATCGCCCATATTTTGTGACGAAGGTGTAAAGCACGGATATTTTATTTTAAACCTGCTGGGAAAAAACCTGTTGGATGGAATTAAAACCACCGGAGATGAATTTGGTTGGAAGAACTATTTTATCAACAGTAAAGGATATTATTTATTGGGGCCTACCCCCGAGGATGAGTGGCAGTTTGTATTTGATACCGCATCTGCCCGACAGTTTAACCGGGATTATCCCAGTTTGTATGCCGAGGTTAGCAAAGACAAAAGCGGCCTGTTTGAAAACCGTTACGGCATTTTTGAATACAACCATATAAATGCCACCGAATTGTCGGTTTTTGCAGGCAGGTCGGTCATTCATAACGACAATTGGTTAATCATTTCGCACCTGAGCAAAGAGGCCATCGATAAAGGGATTCTTCAACTCTTTGGCCTGATTGATATTTTATTTATTGTAATAGTGTTCGTAATTCTGGCCATTTTAGCCGGCTATTTAACCATTACTACACATCGAAGAAAATTAATACAGCTGCGTTTGCAAAAAAGCGAGCACGATTTACGCATAGCCAATGGCACCAAAGATAAATTCATTTCCATTTTGGCACACGACCTTAAAAACCCATTGGCCTCAATTATGGGGTTTGTGGATTTGTTGAAGCATGGCTACGAAGAAATGCCCGAAAAATCGAAGCAGGTGTTTATCAGCTCGCTGGAAAATTCTACCAACCTACTGCTGCGCTTAATTGACGATGTACTTTCGTGGGCACGCAGCACCACCGGTGCAATGGTGGTTGAAAAAGAGCCATTTCTGGTAAATAAGTTGCTGGACGATGCCATAAAATTAAGCCAGGTACAGGCCGACAAAAAATCGCTGGAGTTAAAACTGGAAGGGACAGAAAAAGTGGTGGGATATGCTGATCCGCGAATGATTGAAACCGTGATACGCAATTTGTTAAGCAACGCCATTAAATTTTCGCACAGCCATTCATCCATTCTTATACGCATGTACAAACGAAATGCACGGGTATTTATCACCATTCAGGATTTTGGAATTGGTATAGATGAAAAGCGGGTGAAAAAACTGTTTTCCCTGGAAAATGTGGCTTCAACGCCGGGTACAAACCGCGAAAAAGGCACCGGAATGGGGCTCATCCTTTGCAATGACTTTATGCGCAACAACGGAGGTTCCATCACCGTAAAAAGCGAACTGGAAAAAGGTACCGAAATGACGATTGCATTTCAGGCCTACGACAATTAAGCGCTCCCGTTTTTTGCATCCCCCAAACTGAACAAAACAAGCCTTTACCTGTATTACATTACCATTGATTATAATTCTCGGCATGGCTATTTTTAAACAATTTTGGCGAACGCTCCTGTATATACTACTTACAGTTTTTCTTTTTACCCACCATTTTAAGGGGTCGGGTGGAGGTGGAATTCCGCACTTTGATAAGGTGGTACACTTTGGCCTGTTTGCCATGTTAGTGTGCATTGCCCTGTATGATACCCGATTAAAACCACAGTGGAGAAACCGCATTCTAGTGGTGAGTTTAATCTATGGCATTGGGGTGGAGGTTATTCAAGGGGTGTTTCTTCCATACCGCTCAGCAAGTGTGTGGGATGTGGTAGCAGATTTGGCAGGAATTGTTGCCGGGGCGATTGTTTTTCGTGGATACAAAAACAGCAGGTTTTATAAACCTGCTGCCTGATTTGTATGGTTGATAGCCCTAGGCTATTAAGTCTTCGTAATCGCCGGCGGATAAAAGGTCATCCAGTTCGCTCGTATCGCTTAAGGTAATTTTAATCATCCAGCCTTCGCCGTAAGGATCGGTATTTACCAATTCAGGATCTGATTCCAGTTTTTCGTTAAACGCCTCGATTTTTCCCGAAACGGGCATGTATAAATCCGATACCGTTTTAACGGCCTCAACCGTACCAAACACTTCTTCCTTGTCTAAATCTTCTCCAACCGTTTCTACCTCCACAAATACAATGTCGCCCAATTCGCTTTGCGCAAAATCGGTGATGCCTATGGTGGCGCTGTTTCCTTCAATCTTAATCCACTCGTGATCTTTGGTGTACTTCAAATTGTCCGGGGTACTCATGTTTTAATCCGTTTTTTTATAAAGTTCAAAAGTAGGTAAAAAATGCTATTGCAAACCGATGTTGTATTTAAAATAAAATAAATTTCTACCTTTGAAATGTTCATTCAAAATAAGCATGCGGTGTAACTGCCAGTATTACACCCAACAATGTAAAACTTAATACCGTTATTTATGAAGCCTAAATTAGTTCTACTTGCTTTGGTTGTTTCCATGAGTTTTTTATCCACAACGTTCGCACAACAAAATAACGAAGGGGCTGTGGGAAGTGAATTATTAGTTGCAGAAACTATTTTGTCGGTAGATTTTGGTCCGCTGGCCGAAGAAAATGTGTGGGAGCG
>JAUIMD010000413.1 GCA_030433225.1 Bacteroidia bacterium | reverse complement strand
GAAACGGCCAATGGTTTTATTTTGGTTGGCCATGGGACGCTCACCTTGTAGTACATGAATTTCTACCGAAGGCTGATTGTCGGCTGCGGTTGTAAAGGTTTCTGACTTTTTAGTAGGAATGGTAGTATTTGCCTCAATAAGTTTGGTCATTACACCTCCCATGGTTTCAATACCCAACGAAAGCGGAGTAACATCCAACAGCAATACATCTTTAACCTCACCGGTTAATACACCTCCCTGAATGGCAGCACCTACGGCTACAACTTCGTCAGGATTTACCCCTTTTGAGGGTTCTTTACCGAAAAACTCCTTCACCTTAGCCTGGATGGCCGGGATACGGGTAGAACCACCTACCAGAATAACTTCGTCAATTTCGCTGGCGTTTAATCCGGCATTTTTAAGGGCCTTGCGACAAGGCTCAATGGTTGCCTGAATTAAGGTATCGGCCAGTTGCTCAAATTTAGCACGTGTCAATGTTTTTACAAGGTGCTTCGGAATTCCATCTACCGGCATTAAGTAGGGCAGGTTGATTTCGGTTTGTGCCGAGCTTGACAATTCGATTTTAGCTTTTTCAGCAGCTTCTTTAATCCGTTGCAGCGCCATTGGATCTTTGGTTGGGTCTACGCCTTCTTCGTTTTTGAATTCAGCAGCTAACCAGTTCATAATTACCTGGTCAAAATCGTCTCCACCCAGGTGGGTATCACCGTCGGTAGATTTTACTTCGAACACGCCATCGCCCAGTTCCAATATGGAGATGTCAAATGTACCACCACCAAGGTCGAAAACTGCAATTTTCATGTCCTTGTCCATCTTGTCTAAACCATAGGCAAGTGCAGCGGCAGTAGGCTCGTTTACAATACGTTTTACATTTAATCCCGCAATTTCACCGGCTTCTTTCGTTGCCTGACGCTGTGAGTCGTTAAAGTAAGCAGGTACGGTAATTACCGCATCGGTTACCTCGGTGCCCAGGTAGTCTTCAGCCGTTTTCTTCATTTTTGAAAGGGTGATGGCAGAAATTTCCTGTGGAGTATATAAACGTCCGTCAATGTCAACACGTGGGGTGTTGTTATCGCCTTTTACCACTTTGTAGGGCATGCGGTCAATTTCTTTGGTCACATTGTTGTACGATTCTCCCATAAATCGTTTAATGGAAGCAATGGTTTTGGTAGGGTTGGTAATGGCCTGACGTTTGGCCGGATCTCCTACTTTACGTTCACCGTTTTCAACAAATGCAATCATCGAAGGAGTTGTTCTTTTACCTTCGCTGTTTGGTATTACTACCGGCTCGTTTCCTTCCATTACCGAAACACATGAGTTGGTAGTACCTAAGTCTATTCCAATTATTTTTCCCATTTTATATTATTTAATTAATTTTCTTAATTCCGAGGGGGTGAAATTCAAATGTTGTGCCATTGCGCAAATGAAAAGGAATGAGTCCGTCTGACAGGTTTTCAAGGCAATTATTTCCGGTTTTCTGTCATATTTTCTGCCATATCGGCACAAAATAAAAATGCCACCTTTTACGTAAAGTGGCATTTTGTCTATCCCCGGCTATGGGGGAATATTTTTGAGTACGTAGCTTAATACATTTGTAAGTCGTGTAACTTTTTATAGTTTCCTTTTTTCGCCATCAGCTGGTCGTGTGTACCCATTTCCACAATTTTACCCTGGTGCATTACGCAAATTACATCGGCATTTTTAACTGTTGACAGGCGATGGGCAATTACAATGGTGGTACGGTTTTCCATGAGTCGTTCCAGCGCATTTTGAACCAGTTTTTCCGATTCGGTATCCAATGCAGAGGTGGCCTCATCCAAAATGAGAATGGGAGGATTGGCCAAAATAGCACGTGCTATGCTTAAGCGTTGCCGCTGTCCGCCTGACAGCCTGCTTCCGCGGTCGCCTATTACCGTATCGTACCCGTTTTCAGTTTCAATGATGAAATTGTGTGCATTGGCAATTTTTGCGGCCGACTCAACCTCTTCTCGTGTAGCCGATTTAACACCAAAAGCAATGTTGTTAAAAATAGTATCGTTAAACAATATGGCTTCCTGGTTAACATTGCCCATAAGCGAGCGCAACGATTTTAGTTTTATGCTGCGAATGTCGATGCCGTCAATGGAAATGCTACCGCCAATAACATCGTAAAAACGGGGAAGAAGGTCCACCATGGTAGATTTGCCACTTCCGCTTTGCCCCACCAGGGCTACCGTTTGGCCCTTTTTTACTTCAAGGTTAACGTTGTTAATCACCTTTTTGTCATCGTACGCAAAATCCACACTTTTATAGTGGATGGAGTGTTGAAACGATGTAATTTCCCTTGCATCGGGTTGATCCACTATGGAATTTTTGGCCAATAAAATTTTGTCGACCCGTTCCATGGCAGCCAGGCCTTTTTGTATGCTGTAAAAAGCGTTGGTAAAGGCTTTGGCAGGATTTATTATTTGGTAAAAAAGACCGATGTAAATCAGAAACTGGGCGCCATCCAGCGAGCCTTTTCCGTGGATAATTAAGGTTCCACCAAACCAAAGAATAATAACTATAACTAACGTCCCCAATAATTCGCTCATGGGATGCGCCAATACATAGCGGTTCATCAGGCGCGTCATAATGTTTCGGTACTCGGTGGTTTGCTGGTCAAAATGGTGTTCCATTTTTGCCTCGGCATTAAAGGCTTTAATAATGCGTAAACCACTGAGGGTTTCTTCAATGGTACCCAGTATACTTCCCATTTTCTGCTGCCCGGCTTTCGACTTCTTTTTAAGGCTTTTGCCCACCCTGCCAATGAGTAACCCTGCCACTGGCAAAATCAGAAAAACAAAACCGGTTAACTGGGGGCTCATAATGAGCATGGAAGTAAGAAAAACCACGATCATAATCGGGTTTTTCAGAAACATGTTAAGCGAGGTCATCATGGAGTTTTCCACTTCGGTAACGTCTCCCGTTGCACGGGCCATAATGTCGCCTTTACGCTCTTCGCTGTAAAACCCCAGAGGGAGTGAAGTTATTTTGGCGTATAGTTGGGTGCGCAGGTTTTTAACTACCCCATTGCGTATGGTAACCATGTTGCGGGCAGCCAGGTAGGCAAAACCAACTTTTAGCATAGTACCAAAAAC
>JAUIMD010000412.1 GCA_030433225.1 Bacteroidia bacterium | reverse complement strand
CACCGCCGCCGCCTTATTGTCTACAAAACGCGTGTTGGGATGCAAATCTTCCTGTGTAGGGAGTTTTTTGGATTTATTGCGCTCAATGATTTTCTCCTCATATTTTATAAGTTCATTGGGCAACAGCAAAAAGTAATGGTAAAGTTCGTAAGATTTATCTATGCTAAATTGCAGTTCCTTCTTAGCAGAAGGCAAGGATTTGTCGATCGACTTGTAGTACGAAAATAAAATTTGAACTACTTTGATTCTGAGTAATCGTCTGTTTATCATAAATTTAAAGAGCCATGTTTCTTTTCAGGGCTGCAAATTTATTGTTTATATATGGATTATTAAAACGCAGCGACTTTATTTTAACCTGAATTTTAGTCTCTTTCATAATAATTTGCACAGCAGTTTCTACCTGTACCACATTTTTAAGGTGTCAATGACTTACATGGTATACTTGCTTTTGTCACCTACATCAAAATGGAGGGGCATGCGCCACTTGGCAATCGACAGGATGAGCAGCAACACGGCAGCCGGAATGAGTAACGCCACTTCAAGCATAGGCAAATGGAAAAAACGGCACAGCACCGAAGCAGCTAAAAATAACGGTACACTTTGCAGCCCGGGTATTTTAAAGCAAAATTGTTCTTTAACCGCAAACATGCCAGCCCCGGCATAGAAAAATCCCAGTGCTCCGGTTTTTACTACATGACTTGCCGGTGTGGTAGGGTCAGGCATGCCTGAAGCCACGGCCAGCAACATACATCCCATCCAACCCATAAAAGGTATAAACCAGCGAAAACGCACATCGTACAAATGCACATTGGCACTGGCCAGGGCGGTACCAATGGCAAAAACTGAAAAGTAATGTTGCTGAAGAAGGGGTGTTTTTAAAAAATATTCGCCAATGAAAAGAGCGGTTGCCACCGATAGGATTCCCAGGCCTATGCGGTACAGTACTACCGTAAAATTGTCGAGTGCCGACATGTGAGGTGTATGTTGGGGATCTGCCATAAAATTTTTAGGTGTAACGCAATTCAGGTGGGTTATGTTTTAGGGTGCCTTGTTGCGTGCCCGGTTACAGTTTTGTTTTCCCAAAGGAATTTTTATATTGCACTGACTTTGAAAAAATTGTATGAAAAAGTACCTGTTATCCCTCTTTTTAGTGTTTGGAGTGTGCTCCATTTACGCACAAACCGAACTCAGCGAAGTTAATTTTGATCGCATTCCGTTTAAAAAAGTACGGCATTACATTCAAACGCAAATGCGGCAAAACATTACGTGTACCGACGATCTGGTACCTTCGTTCACCAAAGAAATTATTCCGGACAGTTGCTCCGAACAAATATGCACCTATGAATTGCCGGTTGCAATGGACGAGGCATGGCGGGCCTATACATCGGTAAAACCTGATAAGGCATGGAATGGGAGAAAGGCACGCCTGGCTATGCTGGTGAATAAAATAAAACACACGATTATTTACCCTGGCGATGCCTGCGACAAAATTGATACCGGGCAAGTTGTTTACCTCAATTTACGGGTGTTAAAAGGAGTAACCAATGTGGGGGTAGCCTTTGAGGTGATTAATATTGACGAACAAAATAAGGTGCTGGAATTCAGCTACCTCGAAGGCAATAAATCGTTAGGAAAACAGCAGCTTTATTTTGAGGAAACCGTGCAGGGAACCACACAGTTAAAACATGTGAGTTACTACAAAAGCGATTCGAAATTTCGCGATAAATACCTGTACCCCTATTTTCATAAGCGCTTTACCAACGAATTTCATCGAAATATGGTGCAAGCCATTCAGCAACAGGAGCTGCCCGAAAACCTGCACCTCACGTACCAAACCCCCTAATCTTACAGACGGCCAACTGAACACCCGGCCTCCCTCCACTTATGAAGGAGTAGCCCCTATAGAGGTACATAAATTCTGCTGAAACACCCCTTCTTTGTCCACCGTCATCGGGCTTTTTTCACTCACCCGTATGAGTAACCTTTTGTCACCTGCATTCGTGTCTTTTTTAGAGCGGGACAGGCTTACTGTTTTCTCCCCCAAAAGTTTTTTGCCTAAGCTGCGAAAAAAAACCTTTTTTGATAAACTGTATGTTGCAATATCCGTTATTTAAAAGGACAAACCCTTATTTGTGTACGGCAGTTTCTAAAAGGCGCGGAGCTTTTGCCAAACGGCTAAACCACAAATAGTGTTCGGTGGAATACTCGAATAATAATTTAAAACTTTACCTATCTCTTAGTTTACATATTTCATTAAAATGAACTTATTTAGTGTGTAAATGACATTGTTTATGAAAATATGTTGTTATTTTGTCAGTAAATTAAGGTGAGCAACAAATTGTATTATGGACGAAGTGAAGCATGGGATTTTTAACTCCTATAATGTTGAAAAACAACATTATGATGAGGTGTTTGATGCCGAAGGAAAACCAAAACCGCATTATAGAAAAGTGGTGGATCGGTTTAACAGGTACAGCCTGTCTGATTTTCAGCGCATCAATAACGAGGTGAAAAATTCATTTTTTAACCAGGGAATTACGTTTTCGGTATATAGCGACAATAAAAAGCCGGACGAACAGATTTTTCCGTTTGACCTGTTTCCACGCATTATTCCAAATGCCGAATGGAAAATTTTGGAGAAAGGTGTGATTCAGCGCAACAAAGCCATTAACCTGTTTCTGGAGGATATTTACCACGACAAAAAAATATTAAAAGATAAAGTGGTGCCGGCTGAGTTAATCTTTTCTTCCAAAAATTACCTGAAGGAAATGGTCGATTTTCGTCCGCCCGGAGGAATTTATACCCACGTGTGCGGGACCGATTTAATAAAGCATACCGACGGTAAATATTACATTTTGGAGGATAACCTCCGTTGTCCCTCAGGGGTGAGTTATGTGCTGTCGAACCGGCTGGCACTAAAAAAATCGTTGTTTGATGTGTTTGATAAACTGAAAACAAAAGCCATCTACGATTATCCTGAGCGGCTGCTGGAAACCTTAAAATCGGTAAAACCGAAAAATATTGATAATCCAACCATTGCCGTGGTTACACCGTGCATGTACAATTCGGCCTATTATGAGCATTCCTTTTTGGCCCAATCCATGGGGGTACAATTAG
>JAUIMD010000411.1 GCA_030433225.1 Bacteroidia bacterium | reverse complement strand
TTGTTTAACACCTTATCGGTAGCTTTTACGGCATAATAGTAGGGGGTGCCGGGCCTGGCGGTATTGTCCACAAATGCGGTGGAGCTTACCTGTTGTGCAAGGGTATAATAGGCGCCACGTTCACTGTCGGCCCGGTAAATGTTGTATCCGGCCACATCGTTTGATGTGCTGGGTTCCCATGTAAGCAGTACCGAATGCTGTTGTGCTGTGGCCTGCAGATTGGCCGGTGTTTCGGGCGCTTCAAATTCAATGGTGGACCCCACGGCAAGGAACCGCCATTGCTGGTGATGCCCTTCCGTTTTTTCCCATTGCTGGATGTTGCCCTGGTCGGTGGTATTTGCTCCCGCAACCTCCATGCATAACCCGCTATGGCGACTGCGAATGTAGAACCATCCATCTTCGGCATACTCAAGGTACCATTGCTGATTTCCTGATTTTACATCGTCGTACGCAATAATATTGCCGCCATTATCCAACGACCAGTTCAATACATCGGGTGCTCTTCCGCTTAAAACGTTTTTAAAGGTAAAGTAGCTAAAGTCGCCTCCAATGCCCGACCCAACGGGAGTTACGTCCCAATGCTGGCTGTTGCTTTGGGCATATCCCCGTTGCTTAATGTTGGCTCCGGCGGCTTCCATGGCCCGCCCGCTGTTGCGGTTAATAATTACATACCGCCCTTCAATGGCCGGTTGTATGTCATCACCATACTGTATATGAATCACCTTTTCGGCATTTTTGTGGTACGTTGGATCCTGGTAATATCCTGCATTGGGCGCACCGGGTAAATCCAATATAAATTCGTGCTGTGGCCCATAACCATCGTAATATACCGGACGATCGGTGGACAGAAAGCGGTAGGTGGTTTGGATATTCTGACGTTCAGAAACGCCACCAAAGGCCTGGATTTTTCCATCGGGGTGGCGGTATACGGCGGCGGAAGTCCAGTTGGGGCGGTGCTCGGCATATCCCAGCCTAACCCCATGGCTGGCTTTGCAAAATTCGCCCCGGGCATATTCTGCGGTTCCCCACCAAATGCCGGTTTGCATGCCATATTCCACGCCCACCATGGCTTCCATAACGTTGTGCAATTCATCGTCGGTGGCATGATCGTTTTGGTCGCGTACAAAGCGGAAGAAATCGGCAAAATGGTTAAAATCACCGGCCAATTGATGGGTGTTTCCTTCATCGAGACCAGCTCCATTCAGGTAAGCATACCAATCGAGGGCTACATCGCAATTGAGGGTATTGCCCCCCGAAATGCGAATGTCGTTGAAATACGGGTTTTTCCGAAGCTCTTTAATGATGTTGTAAAAATCCTGGATGCTCCCCTGCCCCGTTGCTGAGTAGTCGGGTTCGTTGAAGGGGGATACTGTGAGCACTTCCAGGCCTGCGTCTTCGTGATGTTTCGCAGTAACTTCTATCAATTGTGCCCAGTTGGCAGCATTTCCCACATACCACGGATCTACCGATGGGTGATCGCAGTTCAGTACTACCTTTACATCAGGGTTTAGAAAGCTTTTGATGATTTGGATGCGTTCGTTTAGCCGTCCCATTTCGGTGGGGGGTAAGTCTCCATCCACCAAAGGGGCGGTTGGGGTAAACGACGAACGTACCAGGGTTACGATATCTTTTCCCATAAATGCCACTCCCCGGCGAATGTTGCCTTCGCTGAGCCAGGCCAAATCAAGTCCCCAATTGATAGGAAGCGATACCCCCTCATCAGCCGTGCTGTAAAAAACGGTTCTGTCGGCAAAGGGCTGGGCAACCAGGTAATCGCTGGTGCTTCCCACAGTAACGCTATCGGCGCTTGGGTTTGCCTGTAAGGACAAGGAGAGTAAGGAGCAGAGTATCAATGAGAGGTTTAAATAGCGTGAATTCATATGATCATTTTGATTTAAAGCAATTTTGTTGTTGCACACATCCTCAATTATGGGACGGTCCATGGTTTTGAGACCTTAGCAACGTGACAAATCTACGCATCCTTTGGCACAGTTTTGGTCTCAAATGGGTCAATTCCGGCAAAGGAATTCAGCAACCCCACGGTACATCCGGCAAAGGGAAGCCTGTTACCAGGTGGATTTTATGGCCTTACTGTTGTAGGTTTGTGGAATGGATGTACAGGAAATTTACCGGCAACAACCCGAGCCACAGCAAAGTTGTTTGTATGCTTTACGCCACTTGATTCTGGCACAGAATAAGCTGCTTGTAGAAACCGTAAAGTACGGTATGCCGTGTTTTTGCTATGGCAAAAAGCCGTTTTGTTATTTGTGGGTGGATAAACAAAGCAAAGAGCCGTATGTGCTGATGGTAAAAGGTCAGTTCATGAAGCATCAAGCCTTAGAAACCGGCAGTAGAAGTAGAATGAAAATACTAAGGATTGCGCCAGATAAGGATATCCCCGAAATGTTGGTAAAGGAGGTGTTGCTTGAGGCGCTGGCTTTGTATGAACAGAAATAAAGAAATGCCGGATTTCAGGGGATTTTATACTGGCCATTGATCTAATTACCTTTTATGTTGTTCATAGGTTTACAGCTGACGTTTAATTAATTTGCCATGAAGAAAACTGTTTTTGAAATCAGCAAAATGGACTGTCCTTCAGAGGAACGTTTAATTCGGATGAAACTTGAAGGTAATGCCTCTGTGAGAAAACTGGAGTTTGATATACCTGAACGTTTAGTGTCGGTTTATTATAATGGAGGGTTGCCTGCAATAGAAAATGCAATTAAAGAGTTGAAATTGGGCGGAAAGGTTTTGTCTACAGTAGAGGCCGGAACCATTGACCTGACAGAGGATGCAGATCAAAAGAGACTTTTGTGGGTGGTTTTGTGGATTAATCTGGCCTTTTTTGTTGTCGAAATTTCAACGGGGGTAGTGGCCAAATCCATGGGGCTGGTAGCTGATAGTTTGGATATGCTGGCCGATGCCTTTGTTTACGGGATAAGTTTAATGGCAGTTGGCAAAAGTGTGGTTCGGAAAAAAAACATTGCCAAAGCAGCGGGTTATTTTCAAATTACCCTGGCATTTATTGGTTTTATAGAGGTGTTGAGAAGATTTTCCGGAGCAGAGCAAATGCCAGATTTTTCCACAATGATTGTAGTTTCCATACTGGCCTTACTGGCCAAT
>JAUIMD010000004.1 GCA_030433225.1 Bacteroidia bacterium | reverse complement strand
AGACATTATTGCCGAATGGATTAACGAAAAGGAGCAGGCCCGAAACATCGTACGCCGAAGCTTTGAAAAAGGCGCCCGTATTACCTGTAAAGTGGTAAAAGGTAAGGAAGAAGAGGCCGATAAATACCGCGATTATTTTAACGTGGATGAATCGCTGAAACGTGTTTCATCTCACCGCTTTCTGGCCATGAAAAGAGGCGAAACCGAGGGCCTTTTGCGTACCTCCATCAGCCCTGATGAAGCATCTCCCTTGTTTCACCTGGAGCGCTTTTTTGTAAAGGCAGACAATGAATGTGCCCAGCAGGTAACACTGGCCATTAAAGATGCATATAAACGCTTATTAAAGCCATCTATCGAAACGGAATATACCAACCTGACCAAAGACAAGGCCGATAAAGAGGCCATTCGAATTTTTGCCGCAAATTTGCAGCAGTTGTTGCTGACCTCTCCGTTGGGAAATGTTTCTGTACTGGCCATCGACCCCGGATACAGAACCGGCTGCAAAGTGGTTTGCCTCGACAATCAGGGGAACCTGTTGCACAACGAAACCATATTTCCACACCCTCCGCAAAAAGAGTTTAAAAAAGCCGCAAAAAAAGTGAGCCAACTGGTAGCCATGTTTAAGTTGGAAGCCATTGCCATTGGGAACGGAACGGCAGGCAGGGAAACGGAAAACTTTATTCAAAACGTAGCATTCGACCGGGAAGTAAAGGTGTTTGTGGTGAATGAGGCAGGAGCTTCGGTGTATTCGGCATCAAAAATTGCGCGCGATGAGTTTCCTCAATACGATGTTACGGTACGGGGAGCGGTTTCCATTGGGCGCAGGTTGATGGACCCGCTGGCAGAACTGGTAAAGATTGATCCAAAGTCTATTGGTGTGGGGCAGTACCAGCACGATGTTGACCAGAAAAAGCTAAAAACCAGTCTTGATCAAACGGTTATTGCATGTGTAAATAAAGTAGGGGTGGATGTAAATACGGCCAGTAAATACTTGCTTTCGTATGTGTCAGGCATTGGTGAAAAACTGGCCGAAAACATTGTGGAATACCGAAAAACAGCCGGAAACTTTACAAGTCGCGAACAATTTAAAGCGGTACCCGGACTAGGAAATAAAGGCTTTGAGCAGTGTGCCGGATTTTTGCGCATTCGTGAGGCAGAGAATGTGCTGGACAACTCGGCCGTGCATCCAGAATCGTACGGGGTAGTAAGTGCCATGGCCAACGACCTGAAATGCAAGGTAAAAGATCTGGTGCAAAACAAGGAGCGGATTCAGGCCATTAATCCGGAAAATTACGTATCGGCCAAGGTGGGGCTACCCACCCTTAGAGATATTTTGGTTGAGCTGGAAAAGCCGGGACGTGACCCGCGTACGGTGGCGAAGGTGTTTGAATTCAGTAAAGAAATTTCCAAAATTAACGATCTGAAACCCAATATGGTGTTGCCCGGAATTGTCACCAACATTACCCGGTTTGGCGTTTTTGTAGATGTTGGCATTAAAGAAAACGGCCTGGTTCATGTTTCAGAAATTGCCGATAAATTTATTTCGGATCCAACCGGTGAGGTAAGCCTGAATCAACATGTAAAGGTACGTGTGTTAAGTGTGGATGTAGCGCGAAAACGGGTTTCGCTGAGCATGCGCAATGTGGTGAATTCGTAATGGGGGCTTATGCCGGATGGTATTCGATGCACAGCACTTTTGCGGTGGTATCGTCAATTTTATAGCGCTCATCGGTGCGGTATCCCGGTATCCAGATGATGGCATTACCGCTCATCAGCACATACATGGCTTCTTTTTCAGGCAGTGAAAGCTTCAGGTCTATGAAAAAATCACTGAGCTTTTTACGGCCCTTCATGCCCAATGGTACAAACCAATCGCCTTTTTCCCACTTTCTAAGCTGCAGCGGAAAGGTAATTTTATCGCCATCCACATAGGCCCTGTTTACATCAAAATTAAAAGTTACATCTTTTTTTTGCTGCATTTTTCCTATGCGCAGGTGGATGGGTGAAGTGTGTTCCTCTCCTTCGCGGTAAAACCACTGTTCTTCCTGTAAAGCTTGCGGGGGCCAGGGCTGTACAATAAAATGGGTATGCGTTCGAACCACTCTGTGCCCATTGGCGTGCCATTGTTTGCCGGGAATGGAATCCAGGGCAAGCAGCATTTCTCCAAGTTGACGTTCGTTAAAGCCAAAGGGATGCAGCAACTCAAACAGAAACAGATCGGCCGTGGGGCAGGCCAACAATCCTGCCAGCGAAATTTCAGTGCTTTTTGCACTTGCCTGTACATGTTTTTGAACAAAGGCCGCAAGGGAGCTTTCAATCAATTGCTGCACCTGCTGCATACGTAAAGCATTTTGATAACTGGTGTGCAAAAATGAGGGGTTGAGGTTCTCCATTAACGGCAGCACCTTGTGGCGTATAAAGTTGCGTTTTATTTGGGTGTCGGCATTGGAGGCATCGGTGCAATAGGGCAGGTGATGTGCGTCGGCAAACTCCATAATCTCACTACGGCTGGCCGATAGCATAGGCCGAATGACCACACCGTTTTGGGGTTTAATGCCAACAAGCCCTCGAACTCCCGTTCCCCTTGCCATATTCAGCAACTGGGTCTCTACCAGATCATTTTTATGGTGCCCAACCGCCACGTTAACGGCAGGCCCTTTTTTAAGTACATCCGAAAAAAAAGCATAGCGTAAATCCCGGGCAGCCATTTCAATAGAAATGCCCTGCTCTTTTGCCATGGCTTTCGTATCCACACATTTTACATAAAAAGGAAGCCCGTGGGCTTTGGCATACGCTTCTACAAAATCGGCCTCCTGACTGGAAGCCTCCCCTCGCAATTGAAAATTCATATGGGCTACAGAACAGGCAAAACCCAATTGTTGTAGTATGTGCAACAGCACCATTGAGTCGGCGCCTCCACTTACGCCCACCAATACGTGTTCGCCCGGTTTCAACAACCGATGCTGCTCAATGTATGCCTGTATTTTGTAGGGTAAGCTCATGCAATTGCTGGCAAATATAAGGAATGAGATTGGGATATTGTAGCTCAGGTGTTTGGGCATGAGTTCCAACAATACCGCGCAGGAAGCGTTTTAATAAAAAATACAAGGGATGACACTTCAGGTAATTATGGCAGCATTGGAGGCTAACGGCAGTGAACAAACCAAAAAGGTATTAAAACGTCACGGAGCCCGGGAACCCTTTTATGGGGTGAAAATTGCATTTTTAAAAACCCTGGTGAAAAAGGTAAAAAAGAATCATGCCCTGAGTCTTGCATTGTATGAAACCGGAAATTCGGATGCTATGTATTTGGCCGGATTGATTGCCGAGCCTGAAAAAATGGACAAAGAAACCCTGCAACGTTGGGTGGAAAAAGCGTACTGGTACCTGTTGAGCGAATGCACCGTTGCCTGGGTAACTGCCGAAAGCAATTTTGCGTTGGAACTGGCCGCAGAGTGGCTGCGATCCGACAATGAATGTATTGCATCTGCCGGTTGGGCGACGTTGAGTTCCTACCTATCTGTTACGCCCAACGAAAAGATGGAGCTCCCCTGGTTTGAAGCGCTGCTGGATCGCCTTGCCAACCAATTGCACGATGCTCCTAATCGGGTACGCTATGTGATGAACGGCTTTATAATTGCAGCCGGATGTTATGTGCCGGCTCTGAGTGCAAAAGCACAGGATGTGGCTAAAAAACTGGGAAAAGTGCAGGTGTCGATGGGTGAGACGGCATGCAAAGTGCCCAACGCATTGGCGTATATTGAAAAAGTAAAAACGATGGGGCGACTGGGGAAAAAACGCAAAACAGCCGTGTGTTGATGAACTTCGTCACCGATGGGTAGGATCCAACATGTCGGGTGTAATGCTCAGCAGGCGTTTGGTCAGGTTGATCCACATAGGGCTAAAGAATAGGGTAAGTGCAATGGTGCTCAGGATTAGCTGGTACGAAAACTCATCAATGATGGAAAGGTTGTAGCCAATCGCACCAATGGCAAAACTAAATTCTCCGACCTGCGACAATACGGCTCCTCCGTAAAAACTCTGTTTCCAAGGAATGTTAAACGAAAGAAAAACGACACCGTTAATCAAGGTATTTACAATAAAAACCGATAGCACCATCGACATAATTAACCCCACATTTTCCCACATAAACCGGATGTCGATAATCATACCTACGTACACAAAAAAGACTGAAACAAAGAGTATTTGAAAGGCATGCAAGCTTTGCTGTACCCATTTGGTGGAACGGGTGGCAGATACGATGATGCCTCCCATAAATGCTCCCAGTGCGGCAGAAAGTTTCATGAGTTCTGCAATCATGGCAAAGCCAAAGCAAAACAGCAGCGCTACAAAAATCTGCAGCTCATGATCACGAATGATGTACAACTCAAAGGGGATATGGATTTCTTTTTTACGCAGAATAATGAACAGGATGATGGCAATCAGTATGGCACCAATAATTTGCAATACAAGATCCAGCCGGTTAAGCGATGCACCTCCCAGGTAGTTCATTACGATAAGCATAACTACGATTAAAATGTCCTGGGTAAGCAAAATTCCAATTACGTTTTGCCCAATTTTTGTGTGGGTTTCCTTCATTTCATCCAGCAGTTTCAAAATTACTGCAGTGCTGCTCAGTGCCAGCACAAACCCCAGCATTACAATACGGGCATTGTCCCATCCAGCATAGGTTCCCAGCAACCAAATCAGTAATAAACTCATAAAAATCTGCATGAGTGTCCCCACCACCGAAATGCGCCAATTGGCAATCAGTTTTGGAAGGCTGATTTCCATCCCTACAAAAAACAATAGAAAGATAAGCCCCAGCGAACCCAGGGTTGACACCTGCGATGTGTCTTTGACCACACCCATGGCAAAAGGGCCGAGTATTATACCCACCACAATGTAACTCACCACATAAGGCTGTTTGGCCAGTTTTAGCATAAAGCCCATAAACACTACCAACGATGAAATGGCAACTATGGTAAACAGTAAATTTTGAACTCCAACCAACCCAAGCATATGTACTTATTTTGCTGCAATTTTACTCAATAATAGCGAAACCTGTGGCTTATATTAAGGGGAGAGGCGTGATTTGATTACTTTTGTGGAAAACTTTTGAAATGATAACCATAGAACAAATTAAAGACTTGAATAAACGCACCCACGCGTTAAGGGGGTATCTTTGACATAGACCGGAAGAAGATAGAAATTGAAGAAGAAGAATTACGGACCCAGGCTGCCGATTTTTGGGATGATCCCGAAAAGGCCGAAGCACAAATGAAGCAGTTAACCGGGCTTAAAAACTGGGTTTCTGGGTATGAGGAAGTTGCCCGACTTGTAGAAGACCTGCAGGTGTTGTTTGATTTTAACAAAGAAGGGGAAGCAACTGACGAGGAGGTGGATGAACAACATGCACTTACCCTGGATGCGATTGAAAACCTGGAACTGAAAAATATGTTGCAACAGCCGGAGGATAAGATGGGGGCTGTGGTTAAAATAAATGCCGGAGCCGGAGGTACAGAATCCAACGATTGGGCTGAAATGCTGTTGCGCATGTACCTGCGCTGGTGCGAAAGTAAAAAATACAAAGTGAGCCAGGTCAGTTACCTTCCGGGCGATGAGGCGGGGGTTAAATCCGTTACGCTACAGGTAGAAGGGGAGTTTGCCTACGGCTACCTGAAAGGAGAAAATGGGGTACACCGTCTTGTGCGTTTGTCGCCATTTAATGCACAAAATAAACGCATGACCTCCTTTACTTCTGTTTTTGTTTCGCCCCTTATTGATGATACCATCGAAATTGAAATAAACCCGGCCGACATTACCTGGGATACCTTTCGCTCGGGCGGTGCAGGAGGACAAAACGTAAACAAGGTAGAAACCGGTGTACGTCTGCGGCATGCCCCTTCGGGTATCATCATCGAAAATACGGAGAGCCGGTCGCAGTTGGGAAATAAAGAAAATGCCATGCGTTTATTGAAATCCCAGTTGTACGAACTTGAACTGCGCAAAAAATTAGAGGCCCAAAATGCTTTGGAAGGAATGAAACAGAAAATAGAGTGGGGCTCGCAGATACGATCGTACGTGTTTCAACCTTACAAAATGGTGAAAGATTTGCGCACCACTCACGAAACATCCAACATTACAGCTGTTATGGACGGTAACCTGGACGGCTTTATTAAAGCTTACCTGATGCAATTTGGAGGAAGTAAGGATGTGGTAATGACGCGATAAACGGACATATTGAACAGCACAGGAGGTGGAGAAAATACAAATTCTTCACCTTTTGTTTTTTTAGGAGATTTACGGGGTTTCTTCTTCAGCTGGGGGTAAGGCGCAGGCAGCCCGATTAATGCAGGCGTAACGAATAGAGGGAAAGCAGTACCCCTGCCGCAGAACCGCTTAGGGCCATAACCAAACCCGAAACAAAGGTTTGTGTTGCAAAATTGGTGGCAATGGAGTAAACCATAAGCGCTACCCCTGCAAGTGCAACAATAAACATAAAAATCTGGAGCATGAGTACAATCATGAATCCACGCGATGAAGTATTTGATTCGGTGCGCATAGGTCTGTATATTTAAGATAACGGTTCACAAATATTAAAGAAAAAGCGCGTGAAAATCAAGGGAATGTATCCTGTTGTAAAGCTGCAAAAATATTGCGAAAAACAGGATGGTTATTTGTAAGTGATTTGTTTTGAAGGGGTAAGGGGTGGATGTTGAGCTGTGTGGCGTAGGGGGTTGTATCCTAATTGTTGCGCCCGGGGGCCTGTTTACGGTGCCTTTTATTTTTCAGCGGAAGTACGCCTGAAGATATCCATACGGTTTTTAGGCCTGTCTTTAAAATGCCACGTAAAGCCGGGTAAAACCTGAATCTCATGTTTTAGCTTTTTATTGGGATACAGTTTACCTGATGGGGTGGGGAACATGATGATTTTTTCCGGTTTCTGATCTGCAATAAACATGGTAAGGTTAGAGCTGGTGGTTCGGTTGAGCCCAATCACATACGGGCCGTCTTTCGAATAATATACACTTTCAGCATTGCCATCCACATCAATCCGGTAAAGGTCATTGTCTTTGATGTGGGCGGTTATTTTACGTCCTTTAATCTGGTTAAACCGTACCGTATCTTCCATAGAAGCCATAAAGGCATCGTTGGTAAGTACAATTTTACTGGCCGCACCGTCCTTTTGAAACACTTCAATTACCTGTCCTGAAAGCTGGTTGTACGCCGACCAAATCACCGGGGCGTAATGCATATGAATCACTGTATCCACCGCAGTAATGGAGAGGGAGTCGCATTTTCCCTGCAAGTCCGATTTGTAAAAACGTACATTGTAAGCAGCACTCATTACCTTTTGCAGCGCAGTATCCGGCCGGGTAGATAGGGTATCGGCATGCAGAAACAGGGTGTCGGTAGAGGAATACAGCATCAGTACAGCCGAGTCTGTAACAAAGGACGTTTCCAGCGAATCGTTGAAAAAAGCGTAGTGCCCGGTGCTGATCATCCGTTGTACCGAGTCGCGCATCAGCACGTTGTTATAACCAAACGAATCGTGAGAATAGCGGCTGTGGGTTAGGGTGTCGGCTTTAATATAATACTCTTTATTGGTAATGGAGGCGTTCTGGTAAATAAAGGCAAACTTACGTAAGGAGTCGTAATACCCGTTTTCGGCGTACAAAAGGGTGGTATCGTCGGTAATTTCGGTGGGGCCCAGAACCGAGGCCAGCTTACGTTCAGTATTGTATTTCAGGGTGTCAGTCAGCAAACGAATGTCGGGGGTGGTCAGTACCACATCTTCGTTAAAATATCCCTCATCTTTTTTGGGGAAATAGGTACCGGTAACGCTCACAATGGTATTGATGGTGTCTTGTATTTGCCCACCTTCCAAATAGTAGCCCACCTCTTTTTCCAGGTCGTAATTCAGTTTATCGGTGGTTAGGATTACCTCCTTGTTAATCATGCGAACGTTCTTGCGCAATTTGGCAAGTTTTGTACGCCCATCGTAATACAATACATCGCTGTAAATGTTCAGGGTGTCTCCCTGTATAATGTGCACATTTCCAAAGGCATCAAACGATTTGGTGGACTCATCCTGAACGGCGCTGTCACAAAACATTACTGCGCTTTCGTGCCGCAGTTTTACGTGGCCTATCAGCAGCCTTACATCTTCACCAATATCAGCATCACCGCGCATTTTATCGGCATGCAGCAGCTCAACGTTTTTCGAACTTTGACCTGTTGCCACAGCCGCCATCATCCATCCCATACAAAGCAGTAAGCCTGTACGTAGGAGTAGGGAGTATGGGGTGCCGGTTTTCATGGAATCGGGGTGCAAAAAGGGGAACTTACCAACCGGAATATTCAAACGCGCAGTTTTTCCATTTTTCATCGATGGAAATGTAGGTGTCCAATTGTTTTTCTTTAATCCAGGCGGTCAGTTTCTGTTCTTTTTTCTGCATCAGAAACTCCTCTTTCAAGCGTTGGTAATCGTCTTTTAAGTTGGCCGTATGCGCATCCGTTTTGCTTTTTAAACGAATAATGGCAACTACTTCTTTTCCACTGCGGTTAATGTACGAAAAGGGTTCGGAGATGTCCCCTTCCTTCATCCCCTGTGCTACCTTGGCAATATCGGGTGGAAGGTTTGGGTCAGAAATTTCGAATTTTGATGAACCGGTGGATGGGTTGGCCAATAGTCCGCCATTGGACCGCGTATCTTTGTCCATGGAGTAATACAGTGCTGCTTCTTCGTACCGAAGGGTTCCATCTGAAATTACCTGTTTAATGCTATCCAACGCCACAAATGCTTCTTCGCGCGAGGCCTGAGAAATTTTCGGTTTCAGCAGTAAATGGCGGCAGTTAACACGCGTGCCACGACGTTCAATCAGCTGTATGATGTGGTATCCGTATTCCGTTTCTACAATACGTGATACTTTGTTTGGATCGCGCAGGTTAAAGGCCACATCGGCAAACTCAGGCACCAACATCCCTTTTCCCATAAAGCCCAGTTCGCCACCTCTACGGGCACTGTTTACGTCTTCAGAATACAAAATACACATCAACGAAAAATCTTCACCGTTATTGGCACGGTTCTGGAAGTCACGCAGCCGGTCTTTAACTCGGTCAATTTCTTCCTGTTCAATTTTGGGCTCCAATACAATTTGCTGAATTTCAAATTCGGCAGGTATAGTGGGTATACTGTCCTTGTTGGTGTTGCGGTAGTAATAGCGAACCTCTGCCGGGGTAGTGGTAATGCCTTCGGTAATTTTGGCTTTCATTTGCTCGGTAAGCATCTGCTCCCGGACCACGGTTCGCAGGTACTCTTTCAGCTCAAACGTATTTTTGTTAAAGTACTCTTCCATTTTTTCGCGTGAGCCGATTTGAGAAATAAAATAGTTAATGCGCCCTTCTACCTGCGACATTACGGTATTTTCGCTAACCTCAATACTGTCCAGAATGGCCTGGTTGAGCAGCAGTTTTTGAATCAGCATGTCTTCTAGCAACTTGCATTTCAGGTCGCCTTCGTAATCGTACCCTTCGGCCTGCATGCGGTAAAACATTTCCTCTACATCCGATTTTAATATGGCATCGGCTCCTACCACTGCAATCACTTCATCCACAATGTTATCCTGGGCCTTTACCCCAAAAAGGCACAAGAGAAATGCCAGTGTACTTACTGCTATATTTTTATTCATACAATGGGTTGTATATTACGGATTTGTTTTTAATCCCTTCGTTATAAATGTCTTTTTCCAGTTTACGGAAAAACTCCAGTTTTTTCTTGTGCCGCAAAAGTGTTGTAATGTTTTGCTCCACGTACGAAACCGGTGCCGTATCGTTTACCATTTTAAAGCTTGTAATTTTCAGCATATAGGTAAATAACGAGTCAGACTGTTCTAAAAGTATATCGTTGGAGAGGGCTTTTGTACGGTTGTCAAATTTTGCAGGAAAGAGTTGTTCCACGGTTGTAAATGGCACCCATTTTTCCCTGAAATCGTCATACATAGTGGCGTGCTGGTAACTGTAGCTTTCCACTTCGGCCAAATCTTCCAGCCCACCTTTCGAAAACCACTTGCGTAAATCTTTTAAACGGGGGGCATCCAGCGGCACCTTTAACATAATGCCTTCAATAATGTCTTCTTTTAGTAAATAGTTGCCTTTATTGGCCTCGTAGAATGCCTCAATTTCTTCAGGTTCGGGGTCAATATCTGCTTTTTTATCCAGCAACTGTTCCTTGTATTTTTTAACAATCAATGAGTTGCGGTAATCGCGTACCAATTGGTTTATTTCCTGGTTGGAAGCTCCTATGTTAAAAATGGCCTTTTCAGCAATCAGCTCACCCGTAACCCATTTGTTAATGTATTGGTGGGCAATTTCCACGCTGTCAATGCTATCCAGTCCTGCAGGAACCATGCGTTTAATGTCGTCAACATACAACATGCTGGTACCGGCTTTGGCTACCACGTTGGCAGGTATTTCATCGGAGGTGCCGCCACAGGCAAGCACAAGCATCGCCAACACACCCAGCACCAGGCACCGCCTAAGCTGTGCCGCACGATGAGGTTGCAATGTTTGCTGTTGATGGAAATTCCACATAAATACGCTTAGCCTTCGCTTTTGGGCATTTGCTTAATTTCAACCGTTTCTAGCACGGATTTATTAAGTTTTACCGGATATTTTTTCTTTAACTTTTTAATCCAACGCGCCTCCAGGTAATCCTGATAATCAGAGATAACGGCTCCACGCACCATGCTTAAGGGTTTGGGCACACCGGCTTTATAGGTTTTACCCTGGGTAAATCCGGCATTAAAGTGCAGGTTGTCTCCCAGGTTATCCGATTGGGCAAAAACGAGGGAATCTACCGCCTGGTTTTCTCCGGGCACAAAAATACCTTCTTCCACATTTACGAGCGGGGCATTTTTGTTGAGGGAATCTTGAATAGCCGCATCGCTCAGCCCATTTTCCAGCATGGTTTTTACCAAAGTTACCACAGAGTCGTTCTGGCAATAGTACAATTTGCCGTTAAAATGGGGTGTTTCAAAGGGATACTTCTTTTTTACTTTTTGGTAGTATTTCTCCAGCCCGACGGTGTCCTCTGATGCCTTGTTCCATACCTCATCCTGGCTGATATCAAAAAGCAGAATTCCATCGTGGTACTCCTGTACCAGGTAACGAAATTCGGGGTAGTTTTTTTCGAGCTGGCTTTCTTCAAATTCCTTTAGGGCTTTTACCGAAAATAAGTCCCACTTTTTTTGAACCCGGCTTTGCATGTTTGGGTCGGCCGTGCGTGGATCGCTGATTAAATAATCGGCAAAGTCTTCCTGCGTAAAGGTCACACCCATACTGTCAAGCGTGATAACCGGCTTGTTTAAACCACGGGTTGCCACCTGAAAAAGTGAATCGGAATATTTGTAGTTTTTAGAAAGTACCAGGAACGTATCCACATTTTCGGGGTGTTCGTGGTAGCCGTATTGTTTTTTAATGCGGTTCAAAAACGAGGTTTCCGGAAGTTGCCCCCGAGTGGTGCGCGACAGTTTGCGTTTTATTTCGTCCAGCTTGTTCTCGTACGAGTCTACAGGGCGTTGATCAACCTTTTTAACAATGTGCCATCCAAACTGCGATTGGAAAGGGGCGGAAATGTCGCCCTTATTTTCCAGCGCAAACGCAGCCTCCTGAAATTCGTACACCATTTGTCCTGAACCAAACCAGGGCAGCTCCCCTTTGTTTTGGGCGGCTGATTTATCGTCAGATTCATTTACGGCAAGACGGGTAAATTTAGATGGGTCTTTTTGCAAAATCTGATACACTGAGTCGGCACGTTGCTGCAAGCCGGCTTCCTGTTGCGGTGTCATGTTTTGGTTGCGCAAAAACAGGATGTGCGCTACTTTTACCTCGCCTCTTGACGGACGTTTATCGTATACTTTAATCAGGTGGTAGCCATAGCTGGTGCGTACCGGCATGCTGATTTCCCCAACAGGCGTGTTGTAGGCGGCGTCTTCAAACGGGAAAACCATTTGAAACCCCGAAAAGTAATTCAAATTTCCTTTATTGGCTTTGGCGGAAGGGTCTTCAGAGTATTGCACGGCCAGGTCTTCAAATGAGGCTCCGTTTACCGCTTTTTCACGAATTTCGAGGGTTCGGTTGTAGGCCTTAAGCGTATCTTCGGGTTTGGCTCTTTCGGCCACACGTATTAAAATGTGCCCCGCATGTACTTCATTGGCCAGGCGAAAATACGCCTCTTCAAGAATCTGTTCGTTCAGGTCCTGATCAATCAGGTAGGGTTGTGCCAATTGCGACTTGTACCCTGCCAATTCATCCATAAACGCCTTGGTGGTATCCAACCCCAGGTTTTCTGCCTCAATTACTTTGAGTTTAAATTTCACAAACATATCCACGTAATCTTTGGTGGATGTAAATTCTTCTTCGGCAGAAGCATTGTTTTTGTTAAAAATGTACTCAAATTCTCCTTTGGTAACTTTGGTGTTGCCAATGGTCATTACAATGGCATCGTCGTTTTGGGCCGAAAGTGTAAGCGCCACACAGGCCATTACGGCAGAAAGCAACAGTTTTCTCATGTAGTATTCCGTTCTTTAGATTTCGTTAGTTAGCTATGTTAATGGTCGTTTTTCAGTGTGTGTTTAACGGCTGTAGTTCGGTGCCTCACGTGTAATGGTTACATCGTGTGGATGGCTCTCCTGCATGCCGGCATTGGTAATGCGGGTAAACTTAGCCGAGTGAAGGGTGGTAATGTTGCCTGCTCCGCAATAGAACATGCCGGCGCGTAATCCACCCAATAATTGGTACAATACTTCGTATAAGGTACCCTTGTAAGGCACGCGTGCAGCAATTCCTTCCGGTACCAGTTTACGCATGTCTTCTTCCGCATCCTGGAAATAACGGTCTTTACTACCTTGCTGCATGGCTTCGATTGACCCCATGCCACGGTAGGATTTAAACTTACGTCCCTGGTAAATGATGGTTTCGCCCGGAGATTCTTCCACCCCGGCCAGCAATGATCCTGCCATTACGCTGTGCGCCCCGGCCGCCAGTGCTTTTACAATATCACCGGAGTAACGTAAGCCACCGTCGGCAATTACCGGAACACCGGATCCTTCTGCCTCTTTGGCAACGGCATAAATGGCCGATAATTGGGGGACGCCTACCCCGGCAATTACGCGGGTAGTACATATACTTCCCGGGCCAATTCCCACCTTCAGGGCATCAGCGCCGGCATCCAGCAAGTCCCGCGCGGCTTCGGCAGTAGCTATGTTTCCTACAACCACCTCCAATGTTGGGTACGTGCTTTTAATCCTTTTTAAAATATCAACGGCCCCTTTGCTATGGCCGTGAGCCGTATCAATTACAATGGCATCCACGTTAGCTTTCATCAACGCATCAATGCGCTCAAATGCATCGTTTGTAATTCCTACACCTGCCGCAACGCGCAAACGTCCTTTTGAGTCTTTACAAGCCAAAGGCTTATCGCGCGCCTTGGTAATATCTTTATAGGTTACCAAACCTATGAGTTTGTTGGCGGAATCCACAACGGGTAGTTTTTCTATTTTGTGATTTTGCAGAATATCGGCAGCCGATTCAAGATCGGCAAATTGGGAGCTGTTGATGGTTACCAGTTTATCTTTGGTCATTACCTCGTCCACCGAACGGTCCATCTTGCGCTCGAAACGCAAGTCGCGGTTGGTAACAATGCCCACCAGGGTATTGGTTTCGTCTACCACGGGAATACCGCCAATTTTATATTCTGCCATTAAGCGCAGGGCATCCTTTACGGTTGAACCTTGCGTAATGGAAATAGGGTTGTAAATCATCCCGTTTTCTGCTCGCTTTACAATCATTACCTGTTTGGCCTGATCTTCGATCGACATGTTTTTGTGGATGACCCCAATACCACCTTCACGAGCGATGGCGATGGCTAAAGTGGCTTCTGTAACTGTATCCATAGCGGCCGAAACCACCGGAGTATTCAATACAATATTGCGCGAAAATTTAGTTTGCAATGAAACATCACGAGGCAAAACTTCGGAATATGCGGGTACTAAAAGTACATCATCGAAGGTTACTCCTTCAAATACAATCTTATCTTCAATAGACGCCATCTGGAAAGGTGTTTAAAAATTATTGGGTGCAAAAGTACAAAATATGTTCATATCTCAAATGTTTATGCTTATCTAATTGATACTGCGTATGGTAGGTGTAAAATGCAGGTTTGCAACAGGTTGCGTGTTAACGCAGGGTACGGGTATTTGTTATATCTTAGCCGTTGTGTAAAATATGGCGCAAAAGCTTAAGAAATATAAGGAAATTTTAACGGAATACTGGGGGTATGCCGATTTCAGACCCTTGCAGGCCGACATTATTTTGAGTGTGGCAGAAGGCAAGGATACCCTCGGTTTGATGCCTACGGGAGGAGGAAAATCGCTGACCTTTCAGGTGCCTGCCATGGCCCACGAGGGGGTGTGCCTGGTAATTACCCCACTGATTGCTTTAATGAAGGATCAGGTGCAAAACCTGCGTAGCAGAGGGATAAAAGCAGAATCCATCCATTCGGGGATGCGCCACGACACCATGGTAACCTTGCTGGACAATTGCGTGTTGGGAGGTGTCAAGTTTCTATATGTTTCTCCCGAGCGGCTGGGAAATGCACTTTTTTTGGAAAAATTGCCCGGTTTTAACGTGCAATGGCTGGTGGTAGACGAAGCGCATTGCATTTCTCAATGGGGATACGATTTCAGGCCCTCTTACCTGCGCATACGAAACATACGTGCGCATTTGACGGGTGTGCCGGTGTTGGCTTTAACAGCCACGGCTACTCCACAGGTGGTTGATGATATTCAGCAGCAACTTGAATTTAAGGTTCCCCGCGTTTTTCAAATGAGCTTTGCCCGCGAAAACCTGGCATATTACGTAAAAAAAACGGAAGATAAACAGCAGGCATTGGTGCGTATGCTGGGCCGGATAAAGGGCAGCAGCATTGTTTATGTGCGCAGTCGAAAAAAGACGAAGGAATTGGCCGAATGGCTTACCCAACAAGGGATTTCCGCTACCTTTTACCACGCGGGGTTGGACGGTGTGGATAAAGAAAAAAAACAACAGCTTTGGATGGATGACAAGGTGATGGTAATGGTGGCTACCAACGCCTTTGGGATGGGGATAGACAAACCCGAAGTACGCCTGGTGGTGCACATGGAACTGCCCGATTCCCTCGAAAGTTATTTTCAGGAGGCCGGGCGGGGCGGACGCGATGGGAAGCAGGCCTATGCCATTGCCCTGTATAATAAAACCGACGACCGAAAACTGAAAAAGCGGTTTACGGACGCTTATCCCCCAAAGGATTGGATTGAAAAAGTGTACCAGTCGTTGTGCAATTATTTTCAACTGGCAGTGCATTCGGGGGCTGAACGAACCTTCGATTTCGATTTGCCCGATTTTTGCAAGGTGTTCCGCTACTCCCGTACCCAAACGTATTATGCCTTAAAAATTCTGCAAAATACCGGACATCTTCACTACGTTGAAGAGCCGGAAAATACGACCCGACTGCATTTTCTGGCTCACCGCGATGAGCTGTTTCGTTTTCAGGAGCAAAACCCGCGCATTAAGGATCTTATTAAGCTCATATTGCGAAGCTACTCGGGCTTGTTCTCCAGTTTTGCCTACATCAGTGAGGCCTACCTTGCCCGAAAATCGGGCATCACCCGTGAGCAGGTGTACGACATTCTTTCATCCATGGCTAAATATAAGCTGGTAACCTACATACCCGGGAAAAAAATGCCCCAGCTCACCTTCAAGCAAAACCGTGTGGAACCGGGTACCTTGTATATTGGGCGTGATGCCTATGATGATTTAAAGGAACGGCATGGTCAGCGAATTGCCCGTATGTTGCAGTATGCCGCAGGTGATGCAGTTTGCCGAAGTGTGTTTTTGCTGCATTATTTCGGAGAAAAAAACGGTGCGCCATGCGGGCAGTGCGATGTTTGCTCCAAAGCCCTTGTAAATTCTCTTTCAGGTGCCGAGTTTCAACGCTTATCGGCATGGGTGTTGCAGCAGCTAAAGGATGCCCCCATGCGCCTCGAAAAGCTGGTGGAGAAAGGGACTCAGGATGAAAAAAAATTGATAAAGACGATTCGGTGGATGCTCGACAATAAAAACCTGAAGACTGGTGCGGACGGTTTGCTCGAAATAGCATGATGCTTTTTAACGACATTTATGGAAGTATGGCACCCGATGTTCCGTTATAATTGGTTAAGTTTTATACTTTTGTTGCGAAAATTTGAAGCTCTGTATGGCCAGACCGGTATCTGTAATAAATCGCAGAAGTGTATTTAATTCGTACATCACCACTACCATCAGCATAACGCTGGTGATTTTTTTATTGGGCGTAATGGGAGTCATTGTGCTCTCCGGCAATAAAATCAGTCGGTACGTAAAAGAAAATATCGGTTTTTCCATTGTACTGAAAGATGAAGCCCGACAGGTGGATGTGATGCGCCTGCAAAAATACCTGGATGCATCCCACTATGTGCGATCCACCCAGTTTATATCAAAACAGGAGGCCGCCGAAACCCTGCAGGAAACCCTGGGGGAGGATTTTATTGCCTTTGTGGGATACAACCCATTGCCTACCTCAATTGAGGTGAAGTTGAATGCCGGCTATGCCAACCCTGACAGCCTGGCTAAAATTGAGAAGGAGTTTTTGATGAGTCCCAACATAAAAGAGGTGATTTATCAAAAAGATTTGGTAAACCTGGTAAACGATAACTTAAAGAAAATATCATTTGTAGTACTGTTATTTTGTGGCCTGTTGTTTCTCATTTCTGTGGCACTTATCAACAATACCATACGGCTGAGCGTTTATTCCAAACGGTTTTTGATTAATACCATGAAGCTGGTGGGCGCTACTCATGGGTTCATTCGCAGGCCCTTTGTAACCCGCAGCATAGTGCATGGATTTGTTTCTGCCGTATTGGCTATCGGTTTATTATCCGGCTTGCTGTATACCATAAACGAAGACCTTGGAAATGTAGTGAGTATCAACGATTATGAACTGCTGGGGATGGTTTTTGGCACCATGATTTTAATAGGAATATTGATATCACAGGTCTCGTCATTCTTTGCCGTAAACCGGTATCTGCGCATGAAAAGTA
>JAUIMD010000410.1 GCA_030433225.1 Bacteroidia bacterium | reverse complement strand
CATACCCCAACAAGAATAAACCCAAAGCGCGTTGCCGCTGTACCATTGGCAAATCCAAACCAATTTGGCTTTTGAAACATAATAAGGTTAACAAGCAACAAAAGCACGCTGCCAATATATCCCATGGCAAAGCCACGTGCACTTACGCTATCCACTTTATCAGGCGTGGCTACAAGGGGCAAAAAAGCATTGTAAAATACGAGACTGCCTGCATACCCCACACTGGCTAATATGGCGCATGCAATCCCATACTCCACATTTGCCCCGGTAAAAAAATACAGGCCTATACAGGCGCTTCCACCTACATAGGTAAAAAACTGCATGAAGCTTTTTTTCCTTCCGCCAAAATCAGCCATGCCCGAGAGCAAGGGAGAAATGCCAACAATCAGCAAAAAAGAAAAAGCGATGGCATAGGAATACAATACTGAATTTTTCAATTCCATGCCCATAAACTCCACCATTTCTCCTTGAAAAGCTTCTTGCGTGGTGGCCAGATAGTAAATGGGAAAAATGGCTGTGGTTACAATTAGGTTGTACACAGAGTTAGCCCAGTCAAATGAAGCCCAGGCATTTACAAGCCGGTTATTGTTTTTAGGAAGCATGGCAATGGCTTTAATTTCAACGGTAAATCGAATCTCCACAAAGGTGCAATTTAATTGGAAACCCGACTGAAAAAATTGGCATTTGAATCAAAAACAACATAAAAAGCTCAATTATTGACAGTTACATGCAATTATTTACACAGAATGTTCTATTTTTAGGGCATTAACACCTTGCGCTTATGGCCAACACTGTTTTTACCCTACCGGGAAGCGTTATTCGGAAAAAGCTCCAGAACATACTCGAAATGAACGATGAGACCGATAAGTTGCTCACATTTCACAACCTGCTTAAAGAGTTTGGTAACGAAGCCATTTTACAAAACCAGATTTTATATTTAGAAAAAAAGTTCAAACGCCTCTCGGTGTTGTACGATTCGCTGGTATTAAGAAAACGTCATCTCTTATTTTTAATGGAAGCCTATGATTTTTCTTCGAAAGAAAGCCAAATCCCCGGTCAGCTAAAACTGTTTGAATTGCTACCTGAGGTACTGGAGAAAGATTTGGAACAACTATCTCATTTACAACGGGAAATTGAAAAAACAGAAGGTGAAAAGAACCAGGTACTGGCAGAATTGATGGAGATATAAACACACCACATTCAATTATTTAACATTTTATTTACTTAAATATTGTTTTGTTAATATATTATTAACTACATTTGAAGTACTATTTAACAAAACAAAACTATGAAAAACGCTCTGCTTCTATCTGTTGCGTGGATAGTACTATCGTTTTCAACTGCCCAAAATGCGGATAATTTGTTGGCATATTATCCTTTAAATGGCACTGCTGATGATATTAGTGCTTTTAACCACCATGGCATTGTAAAAGGTACAACGGCCGTTAAAGACCGTTTTGGGAACGAAAATGGTGCACTTTTTTTTGACGGCATCAATGATTTTATTCAAATTCCGCACAACGAGTTGCTCAACTTTGATGTAAACAAAGATTGCTATACCATTTGTTTTTGGGTGAAGGCGGAACGCTCGCAACATACCGACCGTATTGGTGAGGCATGCATTATAACCAAATCAAACGATTACATGTACTCCCCCTACCCTTTTAATGTGTATGGCGCCCCTGGCAACCTGTCGTTTGACATACGTGATAACGGGGCAAATTCTAACCCCAATACTGTTATAGCAGATTCTGAACTCAACGGCAATTGGAACCACGTAGCCATGATTGTTACCCCCAAACACATAAACATTTACTTAAATGGCCGATTAAAGGAAATTAAACCGGTGGCTTTGTCCGCTAACACCAAATGCTCCAACGATATTTTAATTGGAACAGACTACTTTAATTCCAGTTATTTTAAAGGCACCCTCGACGACATACGTTTGTACGGAACGGCCTTAAAACCCCGAAAAATTTTTGAGATTTACAATTACAACGAGTATGATTTGGTAAAACATCAGCTGCCAAACAATGCAGACAATGCCGTTGCTTTAAACCAGCTTCTGTAAAATTTTAACATACACACTTCAGCAATAACGGATGGTTATCCGTTTACGGAAAAAGCCAGAGCAAATGCTCTGGCTTTTTTTAATTTTCAATAGAGGTTAAAGTGTAGACTGTGGAGATTGTCTGTTTATCTTGTTGTAAAGTTAGAACAAACCAAACGAAACGGCCTCCCATAAAACCGTGATTTTTTTCTAACGGTTTTATGGGAAGTATTCTTCATTTATTTCTTATATATCACTCAATAACTGACACTTAACATTTAACCCATTCTATCTTACCAAGCATCACATACCAAATGGCTCCTTCTATGGGTTCTGAAAAAATTCCTGCCAAAACTTCCATGTATTTTTTCACCTGTTTTTGGTAGGATGCGTGTTGTTTACGACCAAATTTATAGTCGATAACCATCCAGGTATTGTTCAACCTTACTACCCTGTCGGGCCGTAACAACTCACCATTTTCTGTAACCAATTCTTTTTCCTTTAAAACTTCCAAACCTGGCTGAAACCATTCCCGGGCAGTTTCATGTTTTAAAAGCCGGTTTATATTCTCGTTCATTACGGAGGCATCCGCTCTTTTCAGCCAACCTTCTTTTACTAGTGTATCGAGTTGCTCAGACACCTCCTGCACGCCTTCCATTTGCTCAAAAATGCGATGCAGGACTGTACCCATTCTTGCCTCCGATATAAGTACCGCCCCATTTCTTTCTTTTTTATATTGCGCTATTTTTTGTCGGATATTTCTACGGACCTTAATATTTTTTTGCGCGGGTTGAATGGCAAAATCTGCCTCAAACCGATCCTCCGGTGCTTCAGCTTCCTGGTTGGATGCCTTAGTTACCTCACCAAAAGTAAAAGACAGCTCTTCGCTGTTATAACACGATACCAAGGGAGCATATGCTGTTTCGTCGGGTAAGGGGAGTGTATGCGTAAGTACCTGGTCAACCAGGCGCGATACATTGGTAATTCCTCCGGATGTTTTACTGTATGTGGCTTGCTGAACACCAAAGTACAGGCCTTCTATGGCTCGTGTAAATGCAACGTAAACGAGGTTTAACGAATCA
>JAUIMD010000409.1 GCA_030433225.1 Bacteroidia bacterium | reverse complement strand
AATTGGAATTGATATTGATTTTGAGTGACTTCTCCTTGATGCTAAGTACTTCCACGAAAACGCTTTTAAAGGTTAGAACTAACGATTTAACTGATTCTGCAAAAATAGCATGCTTTTGCCATTTGCGTTGTCTTTCGGGTAAACGATAAAATCTTTACTTTTGTTTGCATAATACTTTAATATTTGAAGCGTTTGTGAAAATAAAGAACATGGTAAAAAAGATCCTGCTTGTTGTGGTATTGAGTATGGCCTCCGTTGGGGCTGGCCTGGCGCAAGAGTTGCTTTGTCAGGTAAGTGTAGATCATCAGCGCATACAAGGCACCAACACCTCGGTTTTTAAAACCCTGGAAAACTCCCTGAACGAATTTATTAACGGGCAACAATGGACGCAGCAAAGCTACAAAGACCGCGAAAAGATTGAGTGCTCCATGCTTATCATCGTTAATTCGGTGAGCGGAAGCATGTTTAGCGCCACCCTTACGGTGCAGGCGCGCCGCCCCGTATACAACACCAATTACAACTCCACCCTGTTAAATTTTATGGATAAGGATTTCAATTTTCAGTACAATGAATTTGATCCGCTGCGTTTCAACGAAAATTCGTTTACCGATAATTTAACGTCGGTAATTGCCTATTGGGCACTCATTATTATTGGGTTGGATAACGACTCCTACGCCTCGCTGGGTGGAACCCCCATTTTTCAGCAGGCAGAACGTGTGGTGAACAATGCGCAGGGAAAAGACCAGGTAGGCTGGGAGCCCAACCAAAGCAACCGAAACCGCTATTGGTTTACCGAGCAATTGTTGCACCCGGTGTTCACAA
The DNA here is from genome assembly GCA_030433225.1 of Bacteroidia bacterium. Taxonomy (GTDB): domain Bacteria; phylum Bacteroidota; class Bacteroidia; order Bacteroidales; family UBA5342; genus JAUIMD01. The sequence goes on along the minus strand of JAUIMD010000409.1, from coordinate 2,319 downwards.
ACCTGCGCCGGTTTTCGTACACCTACCACCGCTATGGACTGGATATAATGTCGGAACGTCCCGGCGATGGCCGCAAAATAATTTCGGAGGCATTTCCATCGCTGCGCGAGGTACATGAGCGGCGTCCGGCATCGTTATGCATGCAGTTGTTTTTTGATGCCAAAGTAAACGAGGTGGTGGATATGTATGCCCCGGCTCCGTACGACGAAAAGCAGGAAGTATTTGAAATATTAAACTTGGTAGACCCCGGGCACCTCACCCAGTACCAAAAAATTATGAGTGGAATTTAATTGTTCACATTGGTATGCTGCAAACCTTAACCGTTCAGAATTACGCGCTGATTCAGTCGCTTAAAATCAATTTTAAAGGTGGATTTTCTGTAATAACCGGCGAAACCGGGGCTGGAAAATCCATAATTCTGGGAGCCATGCACCTAATGCTGGGCCAACGCGCCGACGCATCGGTAATGAAAGACAGCAGCAAAAAATGCATTGTGGAGGGTGTTTTCCACATTGGAGCCTACCAGTTAACCAGCATTTTTGAACAACTGGACCTCGACTACTGGGAAGAGACCATCATTCGGCGTGAAATTACGCCTTCCGGCAAATCGAGGGCATTTATTAACGATACCCCTGTAAATTTAGCCACCTTAAAAAGCATTACCAGCCAATTGATTGACATTCACTCGCAGCAACAAAACCTGGAACTGGACAACAAGCTTTTTCAGTTGGATGTATTGGACCATACGGCTGCTACCGTGGCATTGCGCCAGCAGTTTTCTACCCAATACAAGGCGCTGAAACAACTGGAAAAACAATTGCACGCGTTGCAGGAAAAAGAACGTGCCGCCGCTGCCGAACAGGAGTTTCACCAGTTTCAGTTTGACCAGTTGGAAAAAGCCAACCTGCAGCCCAACGAAGAAATGCAACTTGAGGAAGAGCAACAGCTGCTGGCCCATGCCGAAGAAATTAAGGGAGCACTGGAGGCCACCTCCTTTGCACTGGACAACGATGAGGGGGGAGCACTTTCGCAAATTTCAGATGCTTTGCGTGGGATGGAAAACATTGAAGCATACGCTGCTGCAGCCAAGGAAATTTCGGAACGCTTATCGAGCGTAAAAATTGAATTGGAAGATTTACACTCCGAAACGCAACGCCTCAGCGAAAATGTGGAGTACGACCCGGCACGGCTGGAGTTTATCAACCAGCGACTTTCGCAGTTGTTTGAGCTAAAAAACCGGCACCATGTAGATTCTGTTGAAGAACTGATTGCGTTACAGGACAAGCTTGAACAACAGCTACAGGAAAGTGGAAATGTTGGGCTTGAAATTGAAAAGCTTCAGCGCCACATTGCGCAAACTACAAAGCAACTCACATCCCTGGGCGAAACCCTTACGGCAAAAAGAAAGCAGGCATTCAACACCATTGAGCACTATGTGATGGAACATTTGCAGGCACTGGGTATGCCAAACAGTCGGTTTAAAATTGAATTAAAAGCCCTTGCTGCATTTAATGCCACCGGTTGTGATGAAATTCGTTTTTTAATGTCGGCCAATAAAAGCATGCCTTTACAGGAAATGGCCGGTGTGGCATCGGGAGGTGAAAAATCGCGCGTTATGCTGGTTATTAAATCGTTGCTGGCAAAAACCAAAAGCTTGCCAACCATTATTTTTGACGAAATTGATACGGGAGTATCGGGAGAGGTGGCTCAAAAAATTGCGGCGCAAATTTCTCTTTTATCACAGCACCTGCAGGTATTGGTAATTACCCACCTTCCACAGGTTGCCTCTCGCGGAATCCACCATTATAAGGTGTTTAAAGAAGAGACATCGGAATCCACCTTAACCGGAATTAAACCCCTCACCCAGGAAGAACGGGTGTTGGAAATTGCCGAATTGCTGAGTGGAAAAAACCCATCGGAGGCTGCTATACAAAACGCGCTGGAACTTATGAACGGTTAGCGTTTATTTCCAAGGATTCCACCCCACACGCAAAAAGGAACCGGGTATTTTAGCACAAATCGTATCCACACAGGCATCCATTTTACACCCGGTTTTTGTGCCTTTTGTGGGGAATTTTGTTTAATATTGGGTGGTAATTTCGAACCCAATTGCCGGCACTTAAGCACATAAAACTTACATCTGCTATACACCGTGAACAGGACGTGGTGCGGGTGGAGTTTATCTACGACACGGAACTGGCAGGTGTGTTAAAAAGGGAGTTTGCGGCCCGTTGGAGCCAAACCATGCGGTGCTGGTACATACCAATCCAGCAGTTTGATTTGCATCGTTTTTTCGAGTTTTTCAGGGGAACGGCTTAT
>JAUIMD010000003.1 GCA_030433225.1 Bacteroidia bacterium | reverse complement strand
TTTTATAATTCCCTGCCAAACCAGCTTTTTGGTTTCATTGTCATACATGTCAATAACAAAGGTTCCTTCCATGTAATCGTCTTCTTGTATGGTGGTGGTGGATGATCCCATACCCATGCCACCGTAACCGTACCCATATCCCCAGCGTCCGGCGTATCCCATTCCACCCACATAATCGGTGTAGGCAGTTTTACTGGTTTTTTTGTCAATCACAATAAAAAGCGTGATGGTCACATCGCCTTTTTCCTTTTGAAAAGACATATCGCGCGCATCAAACTCATTTTTAATTGAGCTGGTAATACGGTTGCGATCCAGCTCATTAATCACCTGATCGCTATTGTCTACCCAACCGGCAAAATTGTAGGTTTTGTAGGCACTAAAGTCAGCCGTTTTGTCGAAATCGCTGGTTATTTGTGCATGCGCCAGCGTACCCAACCATAAGGCCAGCGTCATCAGTAAAAGGGTGCTTTTCTTTTGTTTCATGTTGTTTTGATTTATTGTATTTAAAATCGCGTTGTATACGGGAGATTAAATGTATTACAATCCGCAACAGAAATCAAAACATTTTATGAAATTATAAGATGGCATTAACCCTTGTTAAGCCAGGGGTAAAACAGCCCTTTTGTGGGTTTCCATGTACAATTGCGCCAGGGCAATGTATAAGGCGGTGCTTCCGCAAATTACTCCCTCAATACCGGCAATGGTATGCACAAGGTGGCTGCCTGTAAAATTGGCAATGGCCAGCAAGGCAAACAAAACCACAACGGTTCCAAATAAAAACATCAGTGAACGGTTAATTTTAAAGGTGGCAATAAACAAGCCAAACGAATAAACGCCCCAAACACTTAAGTAATAGCCCATTGCAGTGGCTGATGATGCTGTACCCAGGTTCATTTTAGGCAACACCAGTAAAAATACCAGCGAAATCCAAAAGGCGCCATAAGAGGTGAAGGCCATGGTTCCGAACAGGTTATTTTTTTTCCATTCCATAACCCCTACCAAAATTTGCACTACACCGCCCATGATGAGTCCCATGGCTAAAATCATGGTATCCAGTTCAAATAATCCGGCATTGTGCAGGTTCAGCAGTATGGTGCTGAGTCCAAAGCCCGTTAAACCCAGGGGTCCTGGATTTGCGGTAACATCTTTCGAAATAAACGTTGAGTTTTCCATTGTATTTTAAATTATGTATGTCAAAAAAAACGCCGCGAAAATATGGAAAAGAATCCACTCAAAAAGGGCTTGATATTAAATTAGAACGATTCTTTATATGATTGATTTAATTGCAGTTAGGTATTAAATAATCCATTATTTTTTCGAACAGATTGGAACCAGGAACGGGATTTTAAAAAGCAGTGCCTAACGGGTTTTTAAATTGAAATATATTTTTTAAAATTGTTTACTTTTCCTCCTTGACGTGAGGGACATGCATCGGAATTTTTTCGACTCAGCGTGGCATTAAATCTTTTAAAATCAAAAACATGGATATCAAATACATTTGTCCGTTTTGGGGGCAGGAAAACAAAACGGCGGCAGCATTTGTACAAATGGCGGTTGATGCCGGATACGATGGGGTAGAGGTGAACGTACCCGAAGATGCTGATTTTAACCGGGAACTGATGCGCGAAGTGCAAAACAAGAAAATGCGTTTTGTGGCTCAGCTTTGGATGATGCCCACCGACGATGCTCCCAAAAAATACATGCGTAAGTTGGAAAAAGAATTGATGCGTCGGGTAGAAATGAATCCTTCGTTCATCAATTCGCATACCGGTCGCGATTATTATTCGTTTGATGATAACTGCCGGATTTTGGAAAAGTGCCAGGAAATAACCCAGAAAACGGGGATGCCTATTGTGCATGAAACGCACCGTGGCCGTTTTGCCTTTAGCGCTAAAACCACCGCAAAATTTTTGAAAAAATTCCCTGAACTGGCTTTAAATGCAGACTTTTCGCATTGGGTGCTGGTTTCAGAAAGCTTTTTAGATGACCAGCCCAAAGCACTTGAAATTGCGATTGATCATGCCCAGTACATTCATGCCCGGGTGGGGCATATTCAAACCCCCCAGGTAAACCATCCACTGGCACCTGAAAACGAAGAATACCTGTTAACGTTTGTCGAGTGGTGGAAATCGATTCTTGCCAAGGCACGTTTGCAGGATAAACCGGAATTTTTCATTTGCCCGGAATTTGGCCCAGCACCCTACATGCCCGCTTTGCCCTTTACCAACCAACCGGTAAGCAGCCAATGGGAAATCAACAAAAGCATGATGAATTACCTGCGAAAAACATTGGTATAACATTATTTAGAGGATACAATTCCCTTGATGTTTACAAACTCGCGCATGCCAAAATGAGAGAGTTCGCGGCCAAAACCGCTTTCTTTTATTCCGCCAAAAGGTACACGGGGGTCCGATTTTACAAAGTCGTTCACAAAAACGCAGCCGGCCTCCAATTCAAACTCGGCAATGCGTTTTCCACGTGGAACATTGCGGGTAAACACGGCTGCACCTAATCCAAATACAGTATCGTTGGCTATATCAATGGCTTCCTGTTCGGTTTTGGCTACAATAACAGAAGCTACAGGGCCAAACAATTCTTCGTGGTAAGCAGGCATGCCCGGTTTTACATTGCTCAATACGGTTACCGGATAGAAAGCTGCTTTGCCTTCGGGAAGGTAACCTCCCAATAATAATTGCGCTCCCATTTCCACACTTTTTGTGACTTGTGCATGGAGTTCATCCCGCAAATCCCATCGCGCTAAAGGTCCCATTTGGGTGGAAGCATCCATGGGATTTCCAAAAGTGATGGCTTGCATGGCTTCACAGAATTTTTGGATAAATGCCTCTGCCACTTCTTCCAACACAATAAAACGTTTGGCCCCAATGCAGCTTTGGCCGGCGTTGAGTATTCTGCCCGCCACACATTTTTCAACTGCCAAATCAAGGTCGGCATCTTCCAAAATCAGGTAGGGATCGCTTCCTCCCAATTCCAGCACACATTTTTTAAGGTATTTCCCGGCAACGCCAGCCACTGATTTTCCGGCAGGGGTACTTCCTGTAAGTGTAACAGCTTTAATGCGAGCATCTGCGATTACGGTTTCCAGGTGTTTTCCGGGTACCAACAAGCATGTAAATACCCCGGGAGGAAATCCGGCCTGAAGAAAAAGTTCTTCGATTGCCAGGGCACAACCCGTAACGTTAGAGGCATGTTTTAACACCGCCGTGTTCCCCGCCATTAAGTTCGGGGCTGCAAATAGAAATACCTGCCAGTACGGAAAATTCCATGGCATAATGGCCAGCACCGGGCCAATGGGACGAAAACTGACAAAGGCCTCTTTGTCTTGAACGGGTAAAATTTCATGGGTAAGAAACGCTTCCCCATTCTCGGCATAATATTCACATACCCAGGCACATTTTTCAATTTCGGCACGAGCTTCGGTAATGCTTTTGCCCATTTCGATGGTTGCCAGTTTGGCTAATTTATCAGAATTTTCCCGCAGTTTTTGCGCCAGGTTGAGCAAAAGTTTCGCCCGTTGTTGCGGAGGTACATTTTTCCAGTTTACATAGGCATTGGTACTATTTTGCAGGCGTTTATCAATTTGATCGGCCGTATGTGCCGGATAGGTGGCAAGGGTTTCGCCATTGTATGGGTTGATACTTTTGAGGATCATGATTTGCAGGAAAAATATGAACCTAAACATACAAAAAATGCCAAAGCAAAGAAGGAACTTTACCCGGCATTCTCAGTTTCCACCATACAATTTAAATTAGCTCAGCATGGCTTGATACTTTTTCCAATTGTCTGCAATGGCCCATAGGTTTATGGCAAAAAGTACGGCTCCAATCCCAATTCCTGCCACATCCCATACCGCATGGTGAAGCACAATACCAACCATTACGGGCAATATTACCACCGATCCCAATGCGCGGGTTTTTGGAATGGCAACTAAAATTCCACCAATAATTTCGACAATAGCCACCAAAGGAAATATCCATTGTATGGCAACAAAGGCCTGGGTAATTTGAAGCATTTTTTCCGACATTTCGGGCATTGGCATGTATTGCAATAGCTTGTTTAAACCGGAATTTATCATGACCAAGGCAAATAAAACGCTGAGGATAGTTAGAATTTTGTTTTTCATTTTTACTTAATTATTTGAATTCTTTGTCGCAAAATTATGTATTATTGATTACTGATTGTAATCAGTTTACTTTTGGTAACCAGTTACCTTTAGGTAGTCAATTAAAGCAGCTATGATTAGAAAAGAACACAAAGAATGTATGTCGGCTCTATTGCCGGTAAGAGATACGCTGGACGTAATTGGTGGAAAATGGAAGATTCTTATTTTAATTTCGGTGTGGGAGGGCAATAAGCACTTTAGAGAAATTGCAAGAAGTATTCCCAAGTTAAGTACTAAGGTTTTATCAAAGGAGCTGAAAGATATGGAAATGAATCATTTAATTACGCGCACTGTATTAAATGGGTTTCCGGTTAGAACGGAGTACAAACCAACGGAATATTCTAAATCGCTTGAAAAGGTAATTTTAGAATTGCACCAATGGGGATTAAATCATCGGAAAAAAATATTTACAGATTAGTGGAATCGATTCCGGTATTTTTCAAGCGATAATAATGCATGCCTATTCGTAAATCGGTAAACGAAAAATTCTCGCCTAACGTTTCCTGCGCGGTTTTGAGTTTTGTGTCTTTTGCCTGTTGAAAATAGGCTGCCATTTTTTTCAACTTTTCCTCCGATACCAGCTGGTGGGCATCCAGTTCGCCGGTTTGCACAAAGTGGGTGAGGTGCTTCATTACGGTTTGTACCGTAAGCCCCCGCTGGCTGGCAATCTCCAACGGTTTTGTACCTGTAGTAAACAGTTCCAAACTCACTTTTTTGGTATTTATTTTGGGCTTTTTCTCTTTCGCTTCAGGTAACTCGGGGAAGGCGGCCGTGTTTTTAATGCCATTTTCTTCACAATATTCACGGATAAAATCCAGAATATCTTCTCCAAATTGTTCCACTTTACGCTTTCCCAAACCGTTTATACGCTTTAAATCAGCATGAGTTACGGGCAGGTACTGCACCAATTCTGCCAACGATTTTTGTGAAAATACCATATACACCGGAATGCCCATTTCTTTGGCTTTTTCGTAGCGCCAGTTGCGTAGCAGTTTGTACAACTCGGGGTGAGGGATGTGGGCATAGGTTTCAAGTTCAGGTGCCTTTTTATTTTTTGCTTTTTGCGGATGAGCGTGCAGCAGGGCCTTAGCCCGTTCATTTAAAATGTTTTGTACTGCAAAGCCATTGGTACATGCTTTATATGCTGCATAAGCCATTTCAGTTTGTTCCTCTATTTCGTTCAGGTGATGGCGAATTTGTTTATTCAATGCTTTATTGTCAATTTCCCAATCCACCGCCTGCAATGCTTTCAACAGTAAGGCATCCACCTGCTGAAAAAAATAGGTAGCCGCTTTTTTAATGCGTTCCTGCAGGGCCTTGTTTTTATCCACATCGGGCTCAACACGCAGGTAGCTTGCAATTTGCTGCTGAAATTTATCGCCTACCTGTACCAAATTTGTGGTTACTTTTTCCCGGAGCTGCTTCAGGTGCTCCTTCAGGGTGTCGGTGAAACTGCCCGCATTTTCATCCATAAGCCGCACAAGGGCATTCAGGTGGTAAATCGTACGATAAAACTGAAACATCTCCAGCAGCATATCGCGCTGAAAGGTGTTTCTGGCATTTTCAAATTCCTGTTCACCGGGTGGGTTGCGTTCCACCTCATGGATAAAATGATCGATGGTATGATCGGTAACTATACTGTTTTGCAGAATCGGGGTTTTCAGCACCATTCCTTCCAGACTTTTACACCTGCTCAGGGCTACATACACCTGGCCATGGGCAAAGGACGATTGGGCATCAATTACCGCTTTTTCAAACGTAAGGCCCTGACTTTTATGGATAGTGATGGCCCAGGCTGTTTTTAAGGGCACTTGTTTAAAGGCACCTTCCACCCGTTCTTTTATGGAGGCTGTATCGGCATCAATGCTGTACGAAATGTTCTCCCACATCAGTTCAGTAACCTCAATTTCTTCGTCATCGCCGGGGCAATGTACCCATATGCTGTGGTCTTCAATGGCCGTTATTTTTCCGATTTTTCCATTGTAAAACCGTTTTTCCGGATCGGGATCATTTTTCACAAACATTACCTGTGCGCCCACTTTTAAACGCAAGTCGTAATCGGTAGGGTAGGCATACTCCGGAAAATTGCCTTCCACATGGGCAGTAAAAATGTTTTCTTTTTCGGGCAAATCCTGTAATTGTCGGGTATTTATGGCTTTGGCCTGGGCGTTGTGTGTGCACAAGGTTATGTATCCTTCATTGGGCGGTGGCATAAAACCGGGTTGGTACCGCGCATTCAGTGCCTGAAGGGTAGCCGTGTCCAAAACATTATCCCGCACCTGATTGAGCAAGGCAATAAAACGTTCATCCTGCTGCCGGAATACCTGGGTAAGTTCAATGCTTACATACGATGTTTTTTGCAAGGCACTGCTGCTGAAAAAATAGGGACTTGGGTAGTGGGGTTTCAACAACTCCCACTCTTCGCGTTTTACAATGGGAGCCAATTGCTGCAAATCGCCAATCATCAGTACCTGTGCGCCACCAAAGCCCTTTTGCCGGTTTTTAAACCGCCGCATCACACGGTCAATGGCATCCAGCACATCGGCACGCACCATGCTTATTTCATCAATTACCAGTAAATCCAGGCTGCGTATTAAATTTATTTTTTGGCGGGTAAAGCGCATTTGGCGGTTACGGGAGGTTTCATCGCCAACCTGCGGACCAAAAGATAGCTGAAAAAAGGAGTGGATGGTAACACCCCCTGCGTTTATGGCGGCCACACCGGTGGGGGCAACCACAATCATGCGTTTGGGAGTATGTTCTTTTAACTGTTTTAAAAACGTGGTTTTGCCGGTGCCTGCTTTTCCGGTTAAAAAAACATGCTGTCCGGTACTTTGAATAAAACGTTTTGCCAGTTCAAGCTGTGGGTTTGTTTGCATGGCATGTGGGTTATGCTGTTGCTAAAGGTATTAAAATCAACCTGTATCCCCTAATTTATTTCTGGTGGGAGCAACGTATTTTTGCAGCCAATCATTTGCCACCACAGGTAGGATTTACCCATGGGTGGCACACAACACCGGGCAAACTTTTACGGCATACTGCTGTTAATGAGGGTATAGTTCCTTTCATCGTCCATCAAATCGTTTTTTTATGCCATCACACACACGTTCGTTTCGCGTAATTATTTTGATGCTTGCCCTTGTGTTTTGCGCTATGTTGCCCACCTCGGTGCTGGCAAAAAAACAAACCGCACAAGAGTCGTTTACCTCAAATATGCAGCATTTTGCCGGTTATATGGATTTTTATTACGATGCCGCCACCGATAAAATTTACCTATTGGTGGATTCACTGGATACAGAATTTTTGTACCTCGAGTCGCTTTCCACCGGTGTGGGCTCCAATGATATTGGATTGGATCGGGGACAGTTAGGAGAAGGGAAGGTGGTAAAATTTATCCGCCGGGGCAATAAAGTGCTATTGTTGCAACCCAATTACAGGTACCGGGCGCTTAGTGCAAATACCAATGAGCGCAAAGCCGTGGAAGAAGCGTTTGCAACATCCGTTTTATGGGCTTTTGAAATTGTGACAGAAGAGCAGCACGGGTTGTTGATTGATCTTACCCCATTTCTTTTTCAGGATGCCCACCAGGTAGCGCACACCCTTGCAGAAACCGGTCAGGGAACGTATGCCTTGCAAAGTGACCGTTCCGTGGTTCACCTGGAACGTACCCGAAACTTTCCACAAAACACGGAGTTTGATGTGCAGTTGACCTATACAGGCGAGGCCACCGGCACCTACATCAAAAGCGTGACCCCAACCCCGGAGGTAGTAACCGTTGGGCAGCACCATTCCTTTATTCAACTACCCGATCAACAGTACCGTCCCCGTAAATTTGATCCTCGCGCGGGCTATTTCGGTCTGTCTTTTTACGATTATGCAGCTCCTATTGGTTCCCCTTTACAACAACAATGGATTTGCCGCCATCGCCTGCAGAAAAAAGAGGCTACAGCTCCCGTTTCAGAAGCTGTGGAACCCATTGTTTATTACCTGGATCGGGGTACGCCGGAGCCCATACGCTCAGCCCTGATGGAGGGCGCACGGTGGTGGAACCAGGCCTTTGAGGCCATTGGGTACAAAAATGCTTTTCAGGTGGAGTTGATGCCGGAAGGAGCCGATATGATGGATGTTCGCTACAACGTGATTCAGTGGGTACATCGGGCTACCCGGGGATGGTCGTATGGGGCAGCAGTGGTGGATCCGCGCACCGGAGAAATCATTAAGGGACATGTGACGCTTGGGTCGTTGCGCGTTCGGCAGGATTACCTGATTGCGGAAGGTTTGCTGGCCCCGTACCAAAATGATTCTATACAAAATGACGCCATGCTGCAAATGGCCCTGGCGCGTTTGCGCCAACTGGCTGCTCACGAAGTGGGACATACCCTGGGCCTGGCACATAGTTATACCTCCAGTTCCGAAAATTTTGCTTCTGTAATGGACTATCCACACCCTTACGTTCAAATAGCAGATGGGAAACCGGATGTGGGCAAAGCCTACGACGCTGGAATTGGCGAATGGGACAAAGTAGCTATTGCCTATGGGTACCAGAATTTTACAGGAAATGGGAATGAACAGGATGAATTGGAGCGCATTCTTCAAAACGCATTTGCTGACGACTTAACTTTTTTGTCGGATCAGGATGCACGACCGGCCGGTAGTTCGCACACCAAAGCCCATTTGTGGGACAATGGGCACGATGCCGTGCATGAACTTCGGCGGGTAATGGAAATCAGGGAAATAGCCCTACAAAATTTCAACGAAAATACCATCCCTAAAGGCATCCCCATGGCCAAAATAGAGGAAGCTTTTGTGCCGGTTTATTTCTTTCACCGCTACCAGGTAGAGGCCGCCATAAAAGTGGTGGGTGGAATGGATTATACGTATGCCATAAAAGGAGACGGGCAATCTCCCGTGACCCTGATTGCTGCTGAAACCCAACATAAGGCGCTGCTCGAAATTATGAAAACCATCCAACCAAAAGCCCTGATGATTTCCCCGGAACTGATGCAGAAAATTCCTCCATTTCCGATGGGGTATGATCGAAGCAGGGAAGTGGCAAGCCCCCGCACATCTATGAATTTTGACCCGGTTGTTTATGCCGAAAGTGCCGCTCACCTGGTATTGCAGCTATTGCTAAACCCGGCCCGATTAAACCGCCTGGCGCAAAACCATAGCATTTATCCGCAGCAACCATCGCTGCAGCAGGTGTTGCAAACCCTGTTGAAAGAAACTGTAGAAAAGGAGTGGAATACACCGTATGAAATGCTGGTGAAACGCACGGTAAACGGCGTACTGGTGAAACAGCTCATGACGTCTGCTTCGGCTTCGGAGACTGCTCCCGAGGCCAAAGCCATTGTTTGGTACACGTTAAAAAACCTGGAAAATTACCTGCAAAATGCCGGATTAAATGCATCCGACCCCACCCAAAAGGCACACCTTGCTTACTTGGTAAGCCGCTTGCAGCACTATTTTGCAAGTCCTGAAAAATGGCAACCTGTAAAACCGGCAACGCCTCCACCGGGCTCTCCCATTGGCATGGAGGTTACCCATCCGGGTTTCCATTCTTGTACGCAATACTGGTAAATATGCATGCCTGCCTTGCAGCAGCCGTGCAATTTGTAACTTAAAAATACTTCTATTCCTATGCTACGGATTCTCACTTTATTCCTCCCTTTGGTTTACATATTCGCCTGTGCGCCAAAAAATAAAAACGGGCAGGCCCAAAAAAGCTCCGGTCAATACATTTGCATGCCCATTGTGAGCGACAAAGATTGGTACAAAAAAAATACGGATGCTCCCTTGTTTGATGGTTTAGGAACCTTGAATTTTCCCATTTCAACTGCAAATGAGCGTGTTCAAACATATTTTAACCAGGGGCTTACACTGGCGTATGGTTTTAACCATGCCGAGGCGGCACGCTCCTTTTACCATGCGACAAAGCTGGATTCTACGTGTGCCATGGCTTTTTGGGGCTATGCGTATGTATTAGGTCCCAATTACAATGCAGGGATGGAAAGCGACCATTATGAACGTGCCTATGCCGCCGTTCAGCAGGCTTTGAAATTAGCCGACACCGGGGCAACCGAATTGGAACGTGATTTGATTGAGGCCCTATCCACCAGGTATGTAAAAAATCCTGTGGATGATCGGTCGGCATTGGATGTGGCTTACATGAATGCCATGAAAACCCTGCACCGGAAATACCCTGCTGATGCGGATGTAGCCACCCTGTATGCGGAATCCATCATGAATATCCACCCATGGGATTTGTACGAGAAAAATGGCACGCCAAAACTGTGGACACCCGAAGTCCTTACGTTGCTGGAAAACGTGCTTGATGCTTTTCCTGCCCATTGTGGAGCGCATCATTTTTACATACATGCCGTTGAGGCTTCCCACACCCCGGAAAAAGGTTTGCCCAGCGCCAAAATTTTTGATGACGGCCTGGTACCCAATGCGGGTCACCTGGTGCACATGCCATCGCACATTTACATACGAACCGGCGATTACCACCTGGGCACGCTGGCCAATATAAAAGCCATAAAGGTGGACAGCAATTACATTGCTTCCTGCCATGCCCAGGGAGCCTACCCGCTGGCTTATTACCCGCACAACCAGCATTTTTTGGCCGCAACCGCTACACTGGAGGGAAACAGTAAATGGGCCTTGTATGCAGCAAACAAAGTTTCAAAAAATGCCAGCATTGCCTTAATGAAAGCGCCCGGGTGGAGTACCATTCAGCATTTTTACACCATTCCATTTTATGTGTATGTAAAATTTGCCCGGTGGGATGACCTCCTGAAAATGGAAAACAAGGTACCTGAACTCGACTATCCGCAAGCCATTTATCATTATGCCCGAGGCATGGCCCTACTCGGAAAAGGAGATGTAAAAGGTGCCGGATAAGAGCTTCGTTTACTGAAAAAACTGGCCTTAAATGACGAACTTAAAAAAGTAACCATTTGGGACATTAATACGACCTACGACCTGGTTCAAATTGCGGATAAGGTATTGAGTGCCGAAATATTGGCAAAACAAGGCCGGTTTGAGGAAAGTATACCCCTATTGAAACAAGCAATTGCCATTGAAGATCAACTGAATTACAACGAACCGCCCGACTGGTTTTTCTCTGTGCGGCATAATTTGGGAAATGTACAACTGCAAGCCGGATTGTTTGAAGAGGCGATAGAAACCTACCAGGAAGATTTGCAACGCCTTCCAAAAAATGGTTGGGCACTCAACGGCCTTGTGCTGGCGTATGACGGGTTGGGGAATATGGAAATGAAGGCCCTTGCAAGCGAACAGTTTAAACAGGCATGGAAAACCGCCGATGTTAAGTTAGCGGGGTCGGTGATTCGTTAAATTCGCCGGCATTGGTGAAGAAATAGGAAAATTGCCGGAGAAAAACTTCCCCGGCAATTTTTTTGAATTACTCTTTGGTAGTAAGCTTTTTATAGTCCTCTTCCGTAATTTCTTTGGGCTGGTATTCCTTTTTTTCAATAGCCGCCACAATTTTGCTTTTATCGGTTTTGGCCGTTTTAAATTCCACAAAAATAGTTTCGGTGGCATAATCCACTTTAAGGTCTTTTACGCCTTTGGTAAAGCGCAGTTCGTCTCCCAGTTTTTGCTCACAATCGTGGCAATCCATGGCACACGAAAAATATACTTTCTGCGTTTTTGGAGCCTCTTTTATCTCTTGTGCTGTGGCCGAAAATCCAACCAGTGAAACAAGGGTTATGAGGGTAATTGCTAATTTTTTCATGATCTATAATTTTAACTATTTTATTTGTTTTAATCTCTGTTAATGGAAATGCGCACCCCGGCATAAATTCTACGTCCTACGGTTGGGCCATACACTTTGGTGGCATCAAACGAAGGACCGTAAGGATTATCGGCCGAAATTACCGGCATATCCTGGCGGAAATCCGCTAAATTTTCTGATCCCAGGTAAATGTTCCAGTGTTTAAAATAACGGGTTACCTGTGCATTCATGATGGTAAACGGTGCAAATTCAGCCGGTACCTGGTATTCTTCGGGAGTTCCCGGAGTAAGCGGCATCCGTCCGCCACCATTGAGTTGAACCGTATAATCGAACATCCACTTTTTAAGATTGGTGGCATAGTTCAGGGTAATTAAACCTTTGTAACGGCTGGTGAACGGTTTTTCCAGCAATGCTCCGCCAATGGTTTGTTGGATGTTATTGTGCCGATACGCCAGGGTAAGGTCCAGATTTTTAAGGATTTCGTAGCGCACATCCACCTGTAAGCTGTTGGCAAACGACTGACCGTCCAAGGCATAAAACAGGATTTCGGTAGCCGAATTTTCCATGTCCACCACCATTTGTTCCTGAAATTCAGTACGGTAAAACTCCGCACTTAGTACCAATTCGCGGTTATTTACTGTGAATTTTTGAAGGGCACTAATGCCGTAATTCCAGGCTTCTTCCTGAAAATAGTTTTGTTCGGGATAGGACGGAGTTCTGGAATTGGCCAGCAAGTGGCTGTTTTCGGCAATCAGGTTGGCTGTACGGTAGCCTTTTCCGGCCGAAGCGCGTAAAGTAAGCGAGGGCAGGGGTTGGTAACGCACGTGTACCCTGGGTGTGTAAAAGGTGCCAAAAAGGTTGTGGAAATCGGCCCTAATCCCGGCAAGCAAGGTGAAACTTTGCGTGGGTTTAAACGTGTACTCGGCAAAAACTCCCGGTACCTGTTCATCCTTTTTAAAACGCTGCACCTCGGCTTGTGGATTTTGCCCATACGTTTCATCAATGGTATTCAACATAAAGGACGCCCCGGTATTTAAATTGTGGAATCCGTTTTCGTCCAACAATTGGGTTACAACTAAACGCGCATTTACGTTGTGTTCCTGTCCCGTATAATCCTGCAAACCATAAGCCGAATTCAATTCATGGTAAATATAGTTTCCTAAAAAAGCCATGGACGTATGCTCATTGCTAAAAACATAGCCACCTTTCAAAAAGGCCTCAGCCCGGTTGGCATCTACTTCCACGCCATAAGGTTGGTCCGTTCCTTTCGCCATGCCTCTTTGGTAGGTGGTTTGTCCGCCAGTGCGTTCTTCGTGCAGCAGGTTAATGCCAAACTGAGTCATCAGGTCGCCTTTATGGTATTTCCATCGGTTCATTACATGCATGTTGTTTTTCAGGGGCGTATCCATAAATCCATCGCTGTTATTGTCAATGCGCTGGTTCAGCAGGTTACCGTGCACCAGCAAACCGGTGGACCAGTTTTCATTGATATGCGCATTGGTATTGGCGTTTACCTCCATGTATCCGTCAAACGTAGAAAACAGGTTGAGGTAGGCCAGCTCTTCATCGTCGGGCTTTTTGTATTCTACATTTATTTGTCCGGTGATGGATTCGTAACCATTTTGAACGGAGGCAGCTCCTTTTGATACCGAAATGCTTTCCATCCACGGGCCCGGAATGTAGGTGAGGGCATAGTTGGTTGCCAGTCCTTTGAGGTTGGGCATATTGTCGGTTTGGTACTGCGAATAAATGCCGGCCAGCCCCAGCAGTTTTATTTGCTTGGCACCGGTCACTGCATCCGAGTACGACACATCCACCGAAGGATTGGTTTCAAAACTTTCGGCCAGGTTACAGCAGGCCGCCTTGTGCAGCTCAGCCCCGGTCAGTTTTTCCGACTGAATGGGATCCAGCATGTTAAAATAAGACCCCTGGGCTTTTTTAAATACCACAACTTCATGTAAAGCGTTATTTACCTCCATTTGAAGCACCAACTCCTTTTGGTTGGAAATGACCACTTCGATGGTTTTGTAGCCTACAAAACTGGTCACCAGGGTATCGGTTTCTGTGGTTCGTTCTAAACGAAAGGTACCGTCTGCAAGGGTAGATGTGCCCACGGTGGTGCCTTTCCAATATACATTTACCCCGTACATGGGGGTGGTATTGTTGGCTTGCCTTTCCACCACTTTTCCGGTGATGGGAACGGCAAGTACATGATATGCGGCCAGTTGAGCCAGCAAAATAAAAATGTAGCGCATAGTAGTATTGTAGGGATGCAGGGCATCCGGTGAATAAATGCTGCAAACAATGCAGAAAAATTAATCTTGATTACACGTACTATGCGTGGTGTGGAAGCTTAAACTGTTGGTGGTGAAGGATTAACTCACGTCCTGAACGTAGCTTAGGCGGGAGGATGTAAGCGTTGTGAATAACGGGTAATACGTCGTCTTTCGAAGGTTGTTCAATTGGGATTCCTGTTAAAAGTACCCGAAGCGCAAGGGAAGTAAAAAGCGTTTCTTCACTGTTTAAAAACTGGTTTTCAATTTTTAAATAGGTGATGCTGGACGATTCGCAGTTGTGATTGGATGCATCGTGGTGGGCATGCTGGGCGGTTTCGGGTAGTGAGGGCAGGCAGCAACGGTCTTCTGTGGCGCATGCGTTTTGGGTGGAATGTGTATCGTGGCCTGTTTCGTTCAGGTGTGGGCTGCAATGCTCAGGTGCGGCATACAATGAGGCCATTTCGATGTTGGCACAGCTGCAAAAGGTATGCACCAGCAGAATTCCTCCTGATGCAAAAAGAAAAATCAGGGTAAGCAAAAAAGCAGCTATGCGTTTGAGTACAACCATAGGGCAAATTTAAAGAAAAATAAAAGAGCACAAATAGCAACAATTAGTGAATTCAGTATCTTTATAACCGACCACTAACGAAACGAATCGTTATGCGCATGAAAATGGACATCACCACCGGAAGATTACCTATGCAATTTTTAATTATCGGTTGGGTACTCATTGGAGTGGGAATTTACCAGCTCATTCTTGGAGATCCGATCGGAATTATTTTTATCCCCCTAATTCTGATTTCCTTTTTTAAGTCGGGCATATCCATAGATTTTAAAAGAAACAGGCTAAAGGAATATGTGGGAGGGAGATTTCTAAGAATTGGAAAATGGAAAAGCATCGAGGGGGCGCAAAGTCTTGAAATCAAGAAATCATCGTGGTCGCAGGAGTACAATGTGAGCACCATAAGTACAGTAACAACCGTTTCTACCTCTTCGTTGTACCTGAAACTGCCCGATAAAAAAATTATGCTGCTCCAGGCAAAGAAAAAGCGGGTGTTAAAAAAGGCTGAAAAAATCGCTGCTCTCCTACACATCCCTATTGAAAATAACAATCCGTAATTTTCTTTTGGCTAATCTATTCTATTCGAATTTATTTTACCTCGCTGATAATAAACTCATTGAGGTTTCGTTATAAAAAAGTCATACGTTCGTATGAGAACCGCTCAACCGTTTTAAACGTACCAACTGAATCGAAAAATTGCAATACAAACCTTTAAATCAATCCTATCAAAATGAAAACAATTCTTTTATTCTTCGTATCCGTTACGCTGCTGATTTCCTGTGGTAAAAAGGAAAGCAACCAAAATCCGCAAAAGACCATAATAACTGGTCGTATTGATAATTTTAAGACTGTTTCCAACCATGATATGATTGAAATTATTTATGAAGATTTATTGGCTGGTGAGAGAAGAATTTATCAATCAATTGATGAAAATGGTCTGTTCAGATTCGAATTAGACCTTAACCATCCAATGGATTTTAATCTAAAATATAGTGGATTTTTAACTTATCACATTTCACCAGGGGATAGTTTGAATTTTACAATTAATAGCGACTGTTGGAGAAAAAAATCTAGATCTTATAAGGATGAAAATAAGTTTTATTTGATTTCTGGAACATCAAAAGAATTGAATAATGATATCTCTAAATTTTTAAACCTTTATAAAGATTCTCTATGTAATATGGAGGCTGATGTTGATTCTAGTCATCAACTTGAACCTATGGATTATTTGAATTTTAAAACAAGGCAATTAATAGATATCGAAAAATCATTGACAAAATTTAATAAGGAAGAAAATACAAGTAAGGAATTTCGTCAATGGTCTGCCAATCATATAAAATATGACAACTGGACTCGACTAATGTTTTATCGGTTTAACCATGCATGGGGAAATAATGAGGATGCCGTCACTTATGTTCAAAAAATGCCTAAGGAATATTTTAGTTTTTTAGATGAAATGAAATATACGCGAGGTAATGAACTTAACAATTCTGCTTATTTGAATTTTTTAAATGAATACGACATGTATGTTTATCAGGTGATTCCGGCAGATTCCTCTAAACTTTACCTTTCTCAGTTTGAGACGGCTCCCGAAAAAGCGGGATCCTATTTATTACGCTATTACCAAAGCACTCATAAAGGTTTTTTGAAAGATGTTTTAATAGCCAAATTCTATTATAGAATACTGGATAAAAAAGGTTATCCTGATTTAAAAAACATCTATAATGTTGATATTATTCACGATCAGGAATTGCGCGAAAGCATCCAACAAAAATATAATTACGAGCAAAACCTATTTGAAAACCCTGAACTATCTGTTAAATCTAAAATAAATGAGCTTAAAGATGAAAATGATTTTCTACAAGCATTAATTAAGAAATATCCTGGAAAAGTAATTTACATGGATTTTTGGGCTCCCTGGTGCGGACCTTGCATGGCTGATTTACCTAATTCACAAAACCTGGTACAACAATATGAAGGTAAAAATGTGGCTTTTATATTTCTGGCAAGTAATTGTAAAGAAGCATCCTGGAAGGCAACGATAGCCGAACAAAAGATAGAAGGAGAACATTACCTTTTAACCAAAAAACAATTTGCTCAATTGAGTTCGATCTTCAACATTCAAGGTATTCCTCATTATGCACTGATTGACACGAAAGGCAATATTGTGAATGGGGATGCACCACACCCTGGTGAAAACGAAAAATTGATAAAGCTTATTGAAAACCATTTAAACTAAAACTAAGAGTACCAAAAGGATTAAGCTTGTAGTTATTTGAAAACGATGCTTATGCATAAGTTGTAATCCAAAATTTAAAATGACACTGTTCCACAAAGTGTGTAAATAAAAACTACCGAGGAGTGTACCGGGAGTGTAAATTAAACTCTGTCTGATTCATTCTTTTATTGATCACTCAAAATTACTTTTTTGTTTTCAACACCCAAATGCTTTTTAGAAACCGTTTTCGAAACAAACAAGGGCAGCGACCATAGGG
>JAUIMD010000002.1 GCA_030433225.1 Bacteroidia bacterium | reverse complement strand
GGCAATGCACTTAGCGTTAAATAGCTACCAAAAGCTTCTTCATTTTTCTTCATTGCACCAATTGCTGCATTACCACCAATTGAACAACCGAATGCACTTCCAATACCTGTGAGTGCTACCATTACACCAATACCGATGTAAGCTAAAATAATGGGTTCCATAAACTGATTTTTATATAATTATTTAATTTGTTTTCTAAAAGGGTTGTAAGGCAGTCCACCGCCTTCAAAACCTGCATTTTTGTAAAACTCAACAAACGTTAAGCGCAGGGGGTGTACCATAGATCCCAGCCCCGACATGAAGATGTTGATGGCGTGCCCGGCAATTAAAACCACCAGCATGCCAATAAATCCAACTATAAGGCTGGTTATCGTAGCTTCAGGGTCGCTGGGGGTAAACATTTTTGTTGCCAGCTCATTAAATACCAGTCCTAAAATTCCACTGGCCAAACCTAAGGCGAACAAACGTACGTACGACAGCAAATCCCCTACTCCACCTACTACGGTGTTATACGTATCCCACAAGCCCGCACCGAAGTTGATAAACGGATTCTTGCCCGGAGAGTTCATAAAGAAGATGCCAAAGAGGCAAATACCCGCCGCAATCATGTAGGGGACATTCATAAATGGTGCTCCGCTTGGCGATACCATGGCATAGTTCACGCCCGATACTATTATCAGGAAGGCCCAGCCCAGTGTTGATATGGCATATTTAAACCCGGCTTGCTTGGTAAGCTTGGCAGCTTTAAGAAACATGCCAAAAAGCATTTGAAACAGTCCTAAGCCCAACGATGCTTTAAACATAATGTCCTGCACCAGCGATGTAATGGGGCGCTCAGTGGTTCCATAGGCATCGGCTATGCTGCTGTAAATTGGCAAACGGGTATTGTACAATTCAATTCCAAAAAATACACCTCCCAATAAACCAAACAGCACCGTAGATGCACCCAGCAATTGTACCAATGTAAGCATGCCTTTACTGCCCTTATCTGCTTTTAGTTTAAAGTATCCTGCCGCCAGCACAAACAACAGTCCATAACCGGCATCGCTAAAACAAAAACCAAAAAACAAGAGGTAAAATGGTGCCAGGTATGGGGTTAAATCCAATTCGGAATATTTGGGCTTGGAGTACAAGTCGCTGATGACCTCAAATAAACGGGTAAACGCATTGTTTTTTAACAGCACCGGAACATTTTCGTAAATGGTTGGCTTACGGTCTTCGTAATACACACCACTTGCTTTTAGCATATCAGTCAGGGCAGCTTCCTCTTTTTCGGGTACCCAACCTTCCAAAATGGCCAGTTTATCTTCAGCTTCTTTTTCCGACCCCAATACCACGGTAGCAAAATCTACCTTTTCGGTGGTTTGGTTAATCGCATCCTGCAAAGCCTCCATTGCGCCAAGAGCAAGTCCATCAAGGGCTTTGTTTTTCTCTTTAATGGAACCGGTTAATTTCGACTTTTCAGCACTTAATTCCGACAAGGATTTGTCAGCAAGGCGTACCGGGTCGGCATCAATCTCCACATTTTCTCCGGGCTGCAACACCTGAACAAAATTCAGGGTAGAACCTTGAGAGGAAATTTTAAAGACCGTTCCGTCTGCCTCCCATGCCGGTTGAAATTTTGAGCTGGCACAGGTATAAAACTTCAGGCCGTTTCCATTTTCCGCCAATTTTTTAAGGGTAGCATGCGAAAACTCTCCCCACGGCTGGTTAATTTGGAAATCCTTATCCACCCGCTGCAACGCTTGTTGCAAGGTTTCAATTTCAGCCACCAACTCCTGGTAGTGTTTCAGCACATCCATACCATTGGTAAAAGAGGTGTTGGCACTAACTCCTTCCTTTACAATACGGCGCGAAAGTGCCTTTTTAACGTCTTTCAGCTGCTTGTTCAGGTGGATATTCTCACTTAGTTCAGCGTTATCGATGGCACCCTCACCTTTCAGTTCGATGTGCATAACACCTAACTCGCGTAGTTTTTCAAGAAAAGCCTCATATTCCTTATGAAAAATCAGGAAGGAATATTTCTTCATTTTTGCTATCATGATTCAGCCTCCTTTCTTTGTTGACGGTCTTTCACAATTTTCTGCGACGCCTTGCTCAGGTTTTCCTCATCTTCGAGGAAACGCTTGATTTTAAGAATGGCGGATTGGTATCCCGGAATTTGAACCTTCTCAAAAAGGTTTACTTTTTGGGTTGTTTTTTTACGGGCATGTTCGAGCAACAACATTTTACGAAAGAAAAATTCGCGCTCAATACCTATCGTTGCCAATTCTTTTAAAAGGCTAATCCCATCTAAATACCACTTGGGACTGCTGAAAATACTGAAAGGTTTCACTTCGAACTCCACATCCTCAAGAATAGGAGTTTTCACACCGGCAATTTTCTTAACAGACATGCGAACATCTTTCACCGAAATTAAATCAGGTTTAAATTCGGCCCAGATCTTCATCATATTTTCGTATTGCTGAATCTTTTCATTCAGCTTATCATCCAGCACTTTGGCATCGGTTTTGGCTCGTTTCACCTCCAATCGCAAGGCTGACTCCTTACTTTTAATGGTAGGCAAAGCACGCTCCCGCACCTTCAGCTGTTTTTCTAACAGCTGCTTACTGGTTTTATTATATTGAAAATTCACACTCATAAAAGCTTTTGGCTTTTTACGGCACCACGGCCATTAAGTAATAGAACGATTAGTTTGCAGGCCAGTATTTTTCAACCAACTCTTGCTTGATGCTTACCTCTTCACGCTTAAAGTGTTTACCAAAAAGGTTCCATCCGGTATCCAACATCTCGTCGATACCCACATTTACGTCTATTGCCAATAGTTTATCTGAATAATCTTTTGCAAAGTTCAGGGAACGCTCATCGTAATCGGTCAGGTCAAAACCATTTTCCATTTTAGTTTTAGCGTTGGCAGCATCAGCAAACAATCGGATGGCCGCATTCATCACCTGTGGGTGATCCTCACGTGTTTTATCCCCAATTACCAGCTGTTTCAAACGCGAAAGTGAACGGAACGGATCCACAATTACCTTACCAATATCCGTATCTCTACGCAGGAATAACTGTCCCTCGGTTATGTACCCCGTGTTATCGGGAATAGCGTGCGTGATGTCTCCACCAGAAAGGGTTGTTACCGCAATAATGGTAATGGACCCCCCTGCCGGGAATTGTACCGCTTTTTCGTAGATTTTAGCCAAATCCGAATACAGGGATCCGGGCATAGAATCTTTCGATGGAATTTGATCCATACGGTTAGATACGATGGACAGTGAATCCGCATACAGGGTCATATCCGTTAGCAGTACCAGCACACTTTCGTTCTTTTGTACGGCAAAATACTCTGCAGCACACAGGGCCATATCCGGTACCAGCAAACGCGTTACAGGTGGGTGATCGGTGGTAGACACAAAGCTCACAATGCGGTCTAAAGCACCGGCATTGTCGAACACCTGCTTGTAATACAGGTAATCGTCGTTGGTCAATCCCATTCCACCCAAAATAATTTTATCGGCTTTGGCACGCAAAGCCACGTTAGCCATTACCTCATTGTAAGGCTGGTCAGGGTCGGTAAAAAACGGGATTTTTTGTCCCGACACCAGTGTATTGTTCAAATCGATCCCTGCAATACCGGTGGCAATTAATTCCGAAGGTTGCTTTCTACGAACCGGATTTACGGATGGTCCGCCAATTTCCACTTCGGTTCCTTCTACTTTTGGACCTCCATCAATAGGGTTTCCAAAGGCATCAAAGAAACGCCCTGCAAGGTTATCGCTTACGTTAAGTGTTGGGGACTTACCGATAAAGGTTACTTCGGCATTGGTCGGAATCCCTTCGGTTCCACCAAACACCTGCAGGGTAATTTCGTCACCCATTAGCTTTACCACCTGCGCCAATTTTCCGTTTACCAAAGCCAACTCATCGTTACCTACGCCCGTGGCGTGCAGTGAAATGGTTGCTTTTGTAATTTGAGAAATCTTCGTATATATTTTTTGAAATGCTTTTGTCGACATTTTTTTCTAATTATCAGGTTACGCTTCCACTGCCACTTGAGATTCAGCCAATAATTTTTCTAACTCTTTTTCCTCTTTGAAGAAATCATCTGATTTAAACAACGCATAGTTCATTTGCTTAAGCACGTTGATCACCTTTTTAAAGTAAGGACCAACCTCGGCAAATCCAGAGAAATTGTATTCTTTGTCGCAAATGTCTATTACAATGTTCAACATGTACTCCTGGCGCTCAATCGGGCTGGCACAATCTACCTTATCAAAGGCATCCTGCTGAAGAATCCCCCAGAATATTAATTTGCTCAGAAACCTCCAACCCACGTTGAAGCATGGTTTTCAGGCGGTTTACTTTCGGAATCCACTGATCGTTAATGCGCTCAGAAATGTATTCGGCAAATTCAGGATATTCGAGGTATTTTGAGTAGCTATCAATAGGGTTGATGGCCGGATAACGCTTGCTATCAGCACGCGACTGCTGTAAGGCGAAGAAACAACGGGCTACCTTTTTGGTGGATTCCGTTACGGGTTCCTTCAGGTTACCCCCTGCCGGAGAAACTGTTCCGATAAAGGTGATGGAACCGGTTTTTCCGTTGTTCAATTCCACATAACCAGCACGGGCATAAAAGTTGGCGATAATGGCAGAAAGATCCATGGGGAAGGCATCCGGTCCGGGAAGTTCTTCCAAACGGTTTGACATTTCACGCAAGGCCTGTGCCCAACGTGAAGTAGAATCCGCCATTAACAATATTTTCAGTCCCATTGCACGGTAATACTCGGCCAGGGTCATGGCCGTATACACCGAAGCTTCACGGGCAGCAACCGGCATGTTTGAGGTATTTGCAATAATGGTGGTACGCTCAATCAGTTTACGCCCGGTGTGCGGATCAACCAATTCAGGGAATTCGGTAAAAATCTCTACCACCTCGTTGGCACGCTCACCACATGCTGCGATAATTACAATATCGGCTTCTGCCTGCTTTGAAATACCGTGCTGCAGTACTGTTTTTCCGGTACCAAACGGGCCGGGAATAAAACCGGTTCCTCCTTCTACAATGGGGTTAATGGTATCGATGGTACGTACGCCGGTTTCCAATAACTTAAACGGACGTGGCTTATTTTTGTAATGGGTAATGGCTTTTTTAACCGGCCATTTCTGTATCATGTTCACCTCTACGTCGTTGCCTTTCTCATCCACCAATACGGCAATGGTATCGGTAATTTTATATTGTCCGGCTTCTGCCACGCTTTTTACGGTATATGAACCTTCAAATACGAAGGGCACCATAATTTTATGCGGTTGGAAATTTTCATCCACCTCACCCAACCAGCTGGCAGCTTCAACAGTTTCGCCGGCCTTTGCTATGGGTTTAAAATCCCAGAGTTTATCTTCATCTAAGGGGAATGTGTATTCGCCTCTTTTCAGGAATACTCCGTCCATTTTATCCAGGTCGTTTTGTAACCCGTCATAGTTTTTGGATAGGATACCCGGGCCCAGGGTTACTTCCAACAGGTGTCCGGCAAATTCCACCGTACTTCCTATTTTCAACCCACGGGTGCTTTCAAACACCTGAACATAAGCATCTTTACCGATAACTTTAATTACCTCGGCCATTAGTCGAACCTCGTCTAAGATGATGAAACAGATCTCATTTTGCGAGACTGCTGCTTCCACCTCTACGATTACAAGGTTGGCAATTATACCTTTTACCTTACCTGTTGTTGCCATTTATTCTTGTTTTATTTGTTTTTCTATTACACGTTAAATTCATCCGAAAACTGTACGTTTCCTTTCATCTCATCCACCATTTTCAGGAATACCTCTTTACCATTGCCGCTTTCAAGTACCGACCAGCGTTCAACAATTTGAAGTTGCAGGAGGTATACAAACAGGCGTTCTACTGTAAAAAAGTAAAAGAATGATTTTTCTTCGAGGTAGTTCCAATAAAGGGCATCGAGCATTTTTTCCTTTTTCTCAAAATCGGTTTCTTCCGATATGCGCACTACCTGATCAAAATAATCGAACATACCACCAATGCCAAAATCGCGCCCGGTGTTGGTCTTCAGGGCCCGCGCAATTTCATTGTCTCCTACAATATAGTTTTCGATAGGGAGTTCGTACTTGCGGCAATTTAAAGCTGTGATAATGTTGAGTACGTTTAGCTGGAGTTGGAACCAGTCGGCGGCAAACTCGTTTTTTTGCTGTACTGCTTCCGAAAAATAAAGCGAATTTAATACATCAGCCTGATTTACGTCGTCCTGCTTTTTATCTTCTTCCAACGTAAGTTGCAGGTATTGACGCATGTAATCGGGGAGTTCCGGAATTTCGGGTTGTTCCTCCTCGTTCAGCAATTTTAAAAAAGAATCGAAATCGCTTGCGGTTAAATCGCCCAGGTCATTAAAACCGGCTTCTTTATTTTGCAAATACGAAAGCAGGTTTTTGTTGTCGTGGTTCAGGAACAACCAATGCACTACCGAATAATCTTTTTCCGAAAGTTCATTTTTCAGGTCCTCCTTCAATTCCTTCAGGGTAAAGGGCGACTTGGTATCGTCTAGTTTTATTTCTGGTAAGCCAGCAACGAGGCAATGATATTGTTTCACTCGCTAGAAAAAATTTAAAGTTTGTATTGGCGACTTAAATGGTCACAGTACAGCATGTTTTGCCTCTTTTTTAGGCGAACAACATTTTTGCCAAACGTGGGCGGATGTATTCTTTGAAAAAAGCAAGGAAATCTTCGTCGGTAAAGCTCACTTTATAGCTACCATCGGCAGGGCCTACCTGAAAACCGGCATGAATATTATTTACCTTCTCCACCTGAATGCCTTTATCGAACATCCCTTTAAGGCTGGAGGTTACAAATTTCTCAACTTTTGCTTCGTCGTTATCCGACACCATTACCTTCACCTGATCGTCTTTTGACCAGTTAGCCAGGGTGGCTTTCACCATATCCTGAATAAAGGCCGGATCGGCGATGGCAGGCTTCACCGATGATGCGGCGATGTTGGCATTTACAAGGTCGGTAATTTCCTGTTTTACCGCCTCTACCATTTGGGCAGCGGTAATTTTAAGCTCAGAAACCGTGTTCTTTGAAAGTTCTTCGGCCGAGGCTTTGGCATTTGCAGTAATGCTTTCAGCTTCTTTGGTGGCTGCCTCCACTAATTTTGCAGCTTCTTTTTTAGCAGCATTCACAATGCTGGCGGCTTCTTCTTTGCCTTTTTCTACACCTTCCTGGTAGATTTTGTCGGTAAGCTCTTGTAACCTGGTATCCATAAATTAATGTATCTATCGATGATGTTTTGAATAAAAAATCGAATTAATGGGTCGCTAAAAAATTTTAAATGTACGCATTTAATCTTAACAAAATTCTGCCCATAAATGGCACCGTTTTTAAAACGACGGGACAAAATTAACAAACTAATTATAAAAGGGTTTATACTCCCATTATTTTTGCGTTAAAGTTTTCTGAAGAGGCCTTTTTATTCGCATTCGTTCTAAATAAGAATAACGGAATTTTCAGGCAACATCCCCCCTGACCCTTCATTTATTTTACCGCCCCGGCCTTTTGTATTTTTTTGACACTTTTACTTAAAAAACCTAAAACCGCTGTCAATGTGTAAGCAAACATTTCCCACTTTATTTGCGGATGCTGTTTATTTCCACACTCTTAAAATCTTTGGAAAATAGTTCGCTGTAAGGGTACGTTTCTGTCAAATAGAGAAATAAATCTTTAATTTCATTTTGCACAATAAGAGAAAAATTTCTCTATTCTAAATTAGCAGAAGACTAAAAATATTTTCGCCCTTAAATTTATTGCCGGCTTTCACCTGCCCTACACTCTTACTTTATTTGGCTTTAGTGCAAAGGAACATCGCCCATCCACCCATAAAACACTATTATGATGCACGTTACATCCATATTCAGACCAGCCCACTTACCCAAAAGTTGCGGGTTATATGAAAAACTTAACCAGAAACAAAACCGTTAAGATGTACATAATTAAAGAGATGTCTTTGTGTTTCCCGCTAAGCAATTTCAGCAACACATAGGTGAGCATTCCAAAAACAATACCCTCGGCAATGGAATACGTAAAGGGCATCATTACGATGGCGAAAAACGCCGGGATGGATTCTGAAAAGTCGGTGAAGTTGATTTTGGTAATCGGCGTAAACATCATCACCCCTACCAAAATTAACACGGGTGCGGTGGCGGCTGCCGGAACCATTAAAAAAAGCGGGGACAAAAACAAGGCCAGCACAAACATTACCGATGCGGACAGGGCAGTTAATCCGGTGCGGCCTCCTTCCCCTACCCCGGCTGCGCTCTCAACAAAAGTGGTTACGGTAGAAGTTCCAACAAAACTCCCGAAGGTTGTTCCTATGGCATCGGCAAAAAGGGCCTGTTTTACCCGGGGTATTTTATGGTCTTTGGTAAGCATGCCCGCCTTTGAGGTTACCCCAATTAATGTACCCACCGTATCAAACATATCCACAAATAAAAAAGTAAACAGCACTATAAGCATATCGATGGTCAAAATTTCGTTCCATTGAAACTTGCCCATTATGGGTGCAATAGATGGTGGAGCAAGCTCGAAGCTGGAAGGCAAATGCGTTACCCCAAATGGCAAACCTAGCAAAGTACCTACGGCAATGCCAATTAATAAGGCACCTTTCACATTACGTATGAGCAACACTCCTGTTATTATAAGCGTGACCAAAGCTACAAAGGGAGCAGCGTTGGATTGAAAATCCAGTACTTTACCCAAAGCTACAATGGTGGCATCGTTTTGTACCACAATACCCGCATTCTTCAGGCCAATAAGCGCAATAAACAAACCAATACCCACCGAAATGGCATGCTTAATATTTACCGGGATTGCATTAATTATGAGCTCCCGAATGTTAAATGCGGTGAGTAAAATAAAGATGATTCCTTCTAAAAAAACTGCGGTAAGCGCAAACTGCCAGGTGTGCCCCATGCCCAAACAAACGGTGTAGGCAAAAAATGCATTCAGCCCCATGCCCGGTGCCAATGCAAACGGCAATTTAGCCACCAATGCCATTACCAAAGTAGCCACGGCAGCCGAAAGCGCTGTTGCAGTAAACACAGCCCCCTTATCCATGCCGGTTACACTTAATATATCGGGGTTAACCGCCAAAATATAGGCCATGGTCATAAAGGTGGTGACACCGGCCAGCAGCTCGGTACGCACGTTGGTTTTATTGGCAGACAGTTGAAAGTAATTTTCCAGAAATTTCATATCGACTTTTATTTAGGGTTAGAAGGTCCATTTTCCGGCAACCGTAGGATTTACCATAAATCCTTCGTTTCCGCCAAAATTACTACTTATTTCTATTTCGCTACCGATTGAAAAATGTGCCCCTGCATTGTACCAAAACTGTGGTTCCGTAAGAAAAACAAAGTCGGTTTTTTCCACCGCTCCATCTGGCTGGAAAAACTCGTTTCCTTCCTTCCAAAAATCAGCAAACCCCATGGCTGTGAATTTTCGATTAAAAAAGTTCAGGTTCCAAACGGCTGTAATTTGAAATGATTTATCGGTTTTATCTTTAATGTATTTGTAATTTCCCTGGAGGGTAAGCACTTTCGAAAAATCATCGGTATGCCACGTGTATTGTGCCCCGCATAACCAGGCAGAGTTAATTGAGTAGGCCCCCTGCGCCGAACTGCCGTCTTCATTGGCATATGCAAAACGACCAAAACCACCATTATATTCAATGCGTGGCTCAATGGCTTTGTTTGTAAAGGGGCTGAAACTTCGGGCAATTTCCCAATAGGCCAGGTTAATGCCATCCACACCACTGGCTTTGCTGCCGTAATCCATATCGATAAAAAAGAACGTACTTCCAAAATCATCCGGTCGGAACATCTCCACCGTAGTGGTAACCATTTTGCGGGTTTCGCCCATATCGTAATGGAGTTGTACATTTTGTGCCATTGTTCCTGCGCAAACCAGCAGCAATATTCCAAGCGTAAAAAGCTGTTTCATTTGTTTTGGTATACATTTAGAGGTTTAGAAAAAGGCTCAAAATTAGTGATTTCCATAAACGTACACATGCCATACATCATAAATCAGGGTAAAATCCGGTTTTCACGGATTTGCAAAAGTCAAAAAGAAATGAAAACCTTGCGAAAATTTGATCAAGATATATAGCAATGCAAGTACCCGGATTTATCAAGTTTCTGCCCTTTTACCTGCTGTCGTACCTTCCGCTGCCCATCATGTATGCCATTTCAAATGTGGTATACCTTGTACTTTATAAGGGGGTGGGGTACCGAAAAAAAGTAGTGCAAAGCAACCTGCAAAGATCATTCCCTGATAAATCGGCCCGCGAACTGGCAATGATTGAAAAAAAGTTTTACCGTTATTTTTGCGACCTGTTTTTAGAAACTGTTAAACCTTTGGCATGGAGCAAGAAACGTATATTAAAGCATTTGCACTATACCAACCCCGAGGTAGTGCAGGCTGTTTTTGAGCAAAACAAAAATGTAATTCTTTATACGGCACACTACGGCAACTGGGAGTGGATGATTTCCTTGCCGTTGGTGGTTCCGCATAAAGTTACCACGATGTACCGAAAACTGAAAAGTCCTTATTTTGATGATTTTATGAATCACCTGCGGAGCAAATACGGGGTAAGCTGCCTTGAAATGAAAACGGCCTATAAAGGAATTTTGCAATATGAACGAAAAAACATTCGTACCTTAATTCCGCTTGTTGGAGACCAAAGCCCCGACCCAAATTCGGCCATGCACTGGAAAACTTTTTTAAACCAGGATACGGCTTTTTTTAAGGGAGCCGAAATAATTGGCCGCAAACTGGACGCAGCCATTATTTACCCCAGCGTAAAAAGGGTTAAGCGTGGGCACTACGAGGTTACCTTTAAAGTAATTGAAGGGTCAGCCAAAAACAGCCCCGAAAACTTTG
The DNA here is from genome assembly GCA_030433225.1 of Bacteroidia bacterium. Taxonomy (GTDB): domain Bacteria; phylum Bacteroidota; class Bacteroidia; order Bacteroidales; family UBA5342; genus JAUIMD01. The sequence goes on along the minus strand of JAUIMD010000002.1, from coordinate 6,322 downwards.
TGGTAGACACCTACGCTAAATGGCTGGAGCAAGACATCATGGCACAACCCGAATTGTGGCTATGGACGCATAAACGCTGGAAAAGAAAAAACAAACGGGAAACCGCCAAAAAGAACTACTAACCATGGAACATCAAAAAATAAGGTGGGGAATTTTAGGCCCCGGCGTTATTGCCCGGCAGTTTGCACACGATTTTCCGTTTACCCAACACGCTGAACTGAGTGCCGTTGCCTCAACCAACGCGGCACGGGCCAATGCCTTTGGCAAGGAATTCGATATTCCTAAAATATATGCCGGATACGAGGCTTTACTGAACGACCCCGACATTGACGCCATTTATGTAGCCACACCCCATGTATTTCATTACGAGCACTCCCTAATGGCATTAAAGGCTGGCAAGGCCGTTTTATGTGAAAAACCCCTGAACGAAAATACCGGAAAAACCGAACAGCTTATTCAAAAAGCAAGGGAGCATCAGCGCTATTTGGCTGAAGGCATGTGGACCTACTTTTTACCCGCTGTACAAATGGCGCAAAAATGGGTAAACGAGGGGCGCATTGGTGAGCTGCTCCACATTAAATCCGATTTTGGCTTTGCTTTTCCGTACAACCCCGCCAACCGCAAATTTAACCCTGCTTTGGGTGGAGGCGCTGTGTTGGATATGGGCATTTACACCATTGCCATTTCTCATTTATTAATGCAAAAGCAGCCAGAGCAGCTATCGGTTTTTGCACACAAGGCGCCCACCGGGGTAGATGATGATGTTTTGGCCGTATTGAACTACGGCAAGGTACGTGCCACCTTACACACCTCATTTCGGGCAAAACTGCACAACCAAACGCACTTTATCGGAACCGAAAGCTCGATAGTTTTACCTGATTTTTGGCGTGCCAGTGAATGCTATTGGTACCAGGGCGAAACCTTAAAGGAACGTTTTTCGGACAACAGGCAGGGATTTGGGTTTAATTTTGAGATTGATGCTGTAAGTCGCGATTTACAACTGGGGAAATTAATGTCGGACATTATGCCGCACGAAACCACCCTGGCGCTAATGAAGCAAATGCAGCGTGTGATAGATTGCTTTTAACGGCCTCCGCTAATCCGTTCCACATCCTGCTTTTCCGGCGTTTGAGATAGCCCACCCACATCACGCAAACCCTCCCATTTACTGGTGCTTACGAATTTCACCTGCATGTGCAGGCATCAAAAGGATACAACAAGGATATAAGAAGCAACAGAATGTAAGGGAAACATTAGAACAAATCATCAAATGTTCATTAAACTTGTGTAAAGCCCAACATTTCACACCTGAACGATTGACCACATAACTCCCTCATTTTATGCATACTTTAGTGGATATTAAGAATATTTAAACTTGTGGAAATTTTCCACATTTTACGGTCACCCCTTCTACAGCCATTGCCAAAACCGCTCATATCCTCTAATTTTGAAATGCAATCAAAAGCGAATTTTACCTGTTTTGACGTTTCGCAATTGAGCGCAAAAAACCTTTGAACAACTTTAGTTACTTATCTTAATCTTAGTGTTATGAATTTGTTTGTTGCCTATTTTATTGCTTTTTTGATTGGAACCTATAGTATTCCCTTATTTATAGAGACCGTTAAAATTCATCGGTATTTCGATAGCAGTTCAAAAGAAGGAAAGCTGAATGCACTGCTTGTTCCCACATTGGCTGGCATTTCGGTATTCATTGCAATATTCACATTGCCCTTTTAAGAAATCTATACCCCTTCATAATTTTAAAAATCATTCTTTCTGGTAGGAGAATGATTTTTTTTTTTGCACCATACCCAAACTATGGGTAAAAAAAAATGCCGGCATCGTACCGGCATTTTTAGTGTGGATTTGTATTCCTTTATTTCACTTCTTCATCAAAAACCACAGCTACCTTGCCGCACTTTCCACCATCCATAAGGTCGTAGGCTTCGTTTACCTGATCAAGGGTAAATCGGTGGGTAACCAGGTCTTCCGGGTGGATTCCCCAGCGCACCAGGCGTTCTACCAACTCTTCCATGCGCCAGATATTGGTTACCCAGGAACCATGAATAGAAATCTGATCGTGAATGATATCCGGAGATGGATTGAATTCTACGGTGCCCCCTTCTCCAATCATCACCATTTTTCCCCATTGACGCGTAGCCCGGATAGCCAGTTGACGCCCTAAGGTATGGCCTGAACAATCCACGGTTTTTTCAAAGCCTTTCCCTTCGTAGGTTACCGCTTTAACTTTATCCAGCGTATCGGGTGCCGACAGAAAAACTTCATCGGCAAGGCCCAGCTTTTTGGCAATGTCACAACGTTCCTGAACGGTATCCACCCCTACCAGTTTATTGGCACCAAGGGCTTTTGCCAACATGAGGGCAGCCAAACCAACCGGCCCTAGCCCTACTACAAGCACGGCATCGTTGCCGCTGATTCCAATTTTTTCAAGGCCTTCATAAACGGTTCCAAAGCCACAAGCCACCTGTGCCCCATCCACATAGGTAAGTTCATTGGGCAACAACACGCAATCTTTTTCATCTGCCAGCACATAATCTGCCATGCCACCATCGCGCTGCCAGCCATAGGCCGCACGCGATTCTGACGAGCAGGAAATCATATAACCTCTGCGACAATCGTTGCACACACCACACCCCGAGATGTGGTACAAAATCACACGGTCGCCTTCTTTAAAGCGCTTCATTCCAGGGCCACATGCTACAATTTGTCCGCACGGTTCATGCCCCGCAATTTTATTCTGATACGCCTCAGGCCCCTTGCCCAAATGCTCGCGGTAAATTGCGCGAATATCGCTACCACAAATGGTAGAAGCCTTTGTTTTTACCAATACCTGCCCCACGCCCGGTGTAGGTATTTCCACCTGTTTCTTAACCACCGTACTGTTTCCCGGCAGAAAAGCAGCTAACATTGTATTTGCCATTTTTATTTGTGTAATAAGTTATTTTATACTTGATCGTTGTGTTCATTGTATAATTTCTCCGTTGAGATCCCATAAATCCTCCCAACTATTGGCGCCTTCCCAAAGAAATACCTGTCCTTTTATCAGGCGAGAACCGCATTCTACAGTTTTCATGGCTTCCATTTCATCGTCGGTTAACGGTGAGGAAGTAACAGCGGCGAGGTTACTCATGTAATTGCGGGGATTGGTAGAAAACGGAATTGCCACTTCGCCTCGTTGTACGGCCCATTTTATGCACACCACGGCAGGATGCACCCCCAGTCGTTTTGCAATTTGTTGCACTACCGGATGTTCTATATCCACCGCATCATCAGGGGTACGGTCACGCTCAGGGCGGGCGGGTGAACCGATGGGACTGTAGCCAATGGGCTGGATGCCTTTATCCACACAATACTGAAACAATGCTTCCTGCTGAAAACACGGGTGGATTTCCATTTCGTTTACGGCCGGCAAAATTTCCATTTTATCCAGAGTGGCTTCAAACTTTGGGATGGTCATATTAGATGTACCAATGGCTTTCACCTTTCCTTGCTTAAACAGAGTTTCCATGTCGTTCCAGGTTTTCAGGTAATTCTCCGCCTTAAAAGGCACCGAATCCGGGTTACGAGCATCGCCATCGCAACCGGGCGCATGGTAATTGGGGAAAGGCCAGTGCACCAGGTATAAATCCAGGTAATCCAGCCCCAGGTCTTGCAAGGACTGTTCGCACGATTCAATTACCCTATGATGTGCATCGTTCCAAACTTTGGAAGTAATAAACAATTCCTCGCGGGTACAATACCCGGCATCAATGGCCTCCTTAATAGCCCCTCCAATTTCTTTTTCGTTCATGTATACCGAGGCACAATCGATGTGCCGGTAGCCAAGACGGATCGCTTCTTTTACTGCCTCCGCCACCTGATCGGGGGTAATATGATCCGACCCAAAGGTTCCTAACCCTACAACAGGAATCGCATTTCCGCTTCGAAGTTTTTTTACCGGTACCTTTTGAGGGTCTACTGCTAAAACATTATTCATGGTTTATTTTTTTAGTCTTTATTTCTGTGTAAGTTTTTTATGCATTAAAGTCTATCATGGCCTTCATAACCCCATCCTCGTAATTACTAACCAGGTCAAAAGCAGCCTTAGACTGTTCCAAAGAAAAACGGTGGGTCACCATTTGAGCAGGATTCACTTTTCCATCGGCTATGAGCTGTAGGGTTTCTTCGGCACAATGATTTTGACGGCGGCAATGGATAATCGTGATTTCCTTACGCCGTGCCACATCCGCTTTAAAAGTCCATTCGTCAAATTCCGGAATGCCCACAATAATGATTTTTCCACCTGGCTTAACAATCTCAAAAGCCGTATCCAAGGCCTCTTGCTGGCCGCAGCATTCAAAAACTGCATCCAAAAGCAACGGCTCTTTTTCACTTAGGCTGTGGGTAACATTTTCGTTATTCGGATTAAATACCTGCAAAGCACCAGCTTTTTCGGCAATTGCTGCTCGCTCTTGTATTTTTTCGGATACATAAAACTTAGAAAAGCCCAGAGACTGAGCCATCAACATTACACTCATCCCAATGGGGCCAAATCCTAGAATTCCGATCGTTGCATCTTTATCAAGTTGTGCTATTTTATTGGCATACAAACCAATGGCAAGGGGTTCAGAATTTGCCCCATCGTCGGCTGTCATGTGATCTTCCAGCTTTAAACATTGCGATTCGGGCATAATGAGGTATTCCTGAAGATTGCCTTCAATTTGCCCGGGGCAACCTAAAAACAGGTTGTTACGACAGGTATTTTCTCTGCCTGTTTTACACTGGTCACATTCGCCACAAGCAATGGAGGGTTCCACCGCAATGCGGTCGCCCACCTTTACCGATTTTACGGCGCTACCAACGGCGGCCACAATACCGGCACCTTCGTGCCCTACGGCAAAAGGGTATTCCACCACCTGGCTGCCAATGCGGCCCGTATCGTAGTAGTGAATATCTGACCCGCAGACCCCTACAACCGACATTTTTATGAGTACATCGGTGTCGTTTTTAATTTCGGGAACCGGTGCCTCAACCACCTCCATTTGTTTTATCCCGGTTAAGATTACTTTTTTCATGTTCACGAAAATCTATAGTTAATTGGTGGATTTATAAATTTGATAAGTTCGATATCCATATATGGCGATCATAACGAAACACACAAAAGGAAGAATAAATGAGAAGTTTACCGCAGGTAATCCTGCCACCGAACCCAGGTCAATTAATGCCCCTTGAATTGGAGGCATTAACGCACCTCCAACAATGGCCATTACTAAACCGGCAGCCCCAAGCGTTGCATCCTGACCAATTCCTTCCAAAGCAATTCCATAAATGGTTGGAAACATTAAAGACATAAACGCAGAAGTTGCAATTAAGCAATACAACCCGGGCATTCCTTCAATTAAAATTGCACCGGCAGTAGTTGCCATTCCACCCAGAGCAAAGAATAAAAGCAACTGCCTGGAATTCACATACTTCATCAAGAGCGTACTAATAAAACGACTGGTGAGAAAAATAGACATCGCTGCAATATTATAGTTTTGCGCAGTGGCCTTGTCAATACCCAGATTATCGGCATATTGGATAATAAATGTCCAGCACATAATTTGGGCTGCAACGTAAAAAACCTGCGCTACCACTCCTTCACGGTAAACTTTATTCGCGATAAGGCGGCGGAATGATTGCATGGGATGGATACCTGCAGTATGTCCTTTTGAAGGCATTTTTGTGGCTAGGATAAGTACAAACATGCAAATCACTACCAGTCCAAGAATCACATAGGGATTACGGATAATCATGAGGTCACTGGTACGAATAGCCGCCTTAGTAGCTTCATCCAGGGTTGGAAAGATTAGTTCGCCCATTGCATTTCTTTTGTCCGATTCAAGGGCAGCCAAAACGACGTGGGACGCCACGAACATTCCAAGCAACGAGCCCATGGGATTAAATGCCTGCGCAAGATTTAAGCGGCGGGTTGAGGTTTCTTCTGCTCCTAAAGCCAAAATAAACGGGTTGGCCGTTGTTTCTAAAAACGCCAAGCCAAAGGTGAGAATGTATAGAGAAACAAGAAAAAAGCCAAACACCTGAAACTGAGCGGCCGGCCAAAAAAGCAGCGCGCCCGTAGCATACAGTGCCAACCCCAGCAAAATGCCTTTTTTATAATTGTATTTCTGAACAAACAAGGCGGCGGGAATAGCCATGGTCGCGTATCCTCCATAAAAAGCAAATTGCACCAGTGCGGCTTTAGCATTAGAAATTTCCATTACCGTTTTAAATGCCGCCACCATGGGGTTGGTAATATCATTTGCAAAGCCCCATAGAGCAA
>JAUIMD010000408.1 GCA_030433225.1 Bacteroidia bacterium | reverse complement strand
GTAGCGGTTCCGGTCTTCCGGCGGATTATCGTGGCCGGTATATAAATACACGGTGTCGTTGTACACCATAGCCGCCGGATCGGCTGTAAATTTGTGCTTAATAATGGGGTTAAACGGGTGCGCTGCACTGTATTCGGGTGAGTTTTTATCGGAATTTTGTGCCTGCATGGATATACCGGCAGCCAGCACTGCGGCAATAACTGGGGTGAAAATTTTCTTCATCATCTGTTGGATTGTGAGTAACATTTTGTTTTTGTGGAAGGAATAGCGGAAGCCTTCTCCTCTTAAATTTTGTAAAAATGAGACTAAATTCAGAAAATTTCAAACCCACCGGGTACAAATTCCCGCGCATTTGCATGCACCACCCCCTGCCTCCATATTTCAACGTGCACAGGCATTATTTCGAAAGGAAAAAATATGCGGTAACCGGGGCTTTCTCCCGACAAAACTTTGCCCTATAGCATAATCGACAGCCCTGTGGGTGGTATTTCAGCACCACCAGCCCACAATTTCAGCAAAAGAAACATTTAGCCTATTTATGGTACAATCTGATATTAAAACGTCAATCTGTCATGGTTAATCGGATAATAATACTAGGTTGAAAATTAAGAGAATTCAGAATTTTGTTAACTGTCACAAAATCTGCAATTGAACGAACAAAATAGTAGGAAATATAAAATGAAACGAATTGAACGAACTTCTGTGAGAACCATGCTGGTAACCGGCATTGGTTTGCTGCTCCACATCTCCATCCTTGTTGCCCGCCCCATCGATTTGAGCTGGGAAAAGGAAGTAGGCGCAAAAACGACTCCACCCACCGAAAAAGTATACCTGGTAAACGATGCCGGACTGCCCCACAACCACGATTTGGTTGCGGTAACCGAGGCCATACAGGCCACCATAGATGCATGCAGCCAAAACGGCGGCGGATCGGTACAATTTAAACCGGGCATTTACTTAACCGGCGCACTGTACCTGAAAAACAATGTTAACCTGCATATTGGCGAAGGAGTAACCCTGCTGGGGATTCAGGATGTCAGCTATTTCCCTGAAATGAAAAGCCGCATTGCCGGTATTGAAATGACCTGGCCAAGCGGCATGATAAACGTGCTGGATAAAACCAATGTTTCCATTACCGGCAAAGGCACCATCGATGCACAAGGGCGTTACTTATGGGAACGGTACTGGAACATGCGAACCGATTATGTTAAAAAGGGGCTGCGCTGGATTATTGATTACGATTGCAAACGGGTTCGAACTTTAGTGGTATCCAACTCTAAAAACATAACAGTAAGCGACTTAACCTTTAAACAATCCGGTTTTTGGACCGTGCACATATTGTACTCTGAAAACGTAACGCTGGACGGCCTCATTATTCGCAACAACATCGAAGGACATGGACCCAGCACTGATGGAATCGATATTGATTCATCCTCCAAAATACTGGTGCAAAATTGCGATGTGGATTGCCATGACGATAACTTTTGTCTGAAGGCCGGTAGAGATGCCGATGGTATTCGGGTAAACAGACCTACCGAATATGTGGTATTTCGCGATTGCATTTCACGTGTGGGGGCAGCCGTGGTTACCGTGGGCAGCGAAACTTCGGGAAGCATCCGTAACATTCACGTGTACAATATGAAAGCCATTGGCACCAGTGCCGGAGTAAAAATTAAATCGGCGCTAACCCGGGGCGGAACGGTTGAAAATATCTATATTCACGACATTATTTTGGAAAATGTGGGGGTGGGACTGAGCTTCGGACTAAACTGGAACCCAAGTTACAGTTACTCCAAACTGCCCGAAGGCTACCATATGGATAGCATACCTGAACACTGGAAGGTTATGCTGCAACAGGTTGATAAAGCACAAGGCATCCCTAAATTTAAAAACCTTTGGGTGGAAAACCTGAGCGGTACCGGGGTAAAAACCGGAATTAGCGCCAACGGCATGGAAGACTCCATGCTGGAAAATTTCACCTTCAAAAACATCCAGATTGAATGTGAAAATGCCGGCTCCATCAATTATGGAAAAAACTGGTCCATTTCAAACGTAAATTTTATGGCGGCCAACGACGAAAAAGGCAAACTGAACATTACCAACTCCGAAAAAGTAAAATTTAAGGTCTATAAATAATGACGTACTTCGCAAAACACCTCCTTTACCAAACCACCTTTGCCCTCCTGTTCTTTTCTGCCATTGTAGCATGTACAGGGCAAGCAGATAATCCAAATTATTCTACAGAATGGCCGGCCGTTAGCGCCGAAACAAAACCCTGGACCCGCTGGTGGTGGCTGGGCAATGCCGTGGACAGTGCCAACCTGAAAGCCAACCTGGAAGATTTGGCCAACGCAGGTGTAGGTGGCGTTGAAATAACCCCGCTTTATGGGGTAAAAGGCTACGAAGATCAGTTTATCGACCACCTTTCTCCGCAATGGATGAACATGCTGGATTACACCGTAAACCAGGCCCATGCCCTGGGCATGAAAGTGGATATGGTACAAGGCACCGGCTGGCCGTTTGGCGGGCCACACGTTACCCCCCCACATGCGGCATCCAAACTTATTGTGGATACCTACAAGCTACGCCCGGGGGCTACCCTTACTGAAAAACTGGTAGCAAAAGAAAATAAACAGGCTGACATTGCCACACTTGAAGCGGTGCTGGTTTTTGAAGACGGAAAATTTGTAGAAGATGTAGTGGCCAGCGTGGATGCCCAGGCACAATTGAAGTATACCGCCAAAACAAAGGAAGTAACCCTGTATGCGGTGTTTTGTGGAAAAACAAGACAACAGGTGAAACGCGCTGCTCCCGGTGGCGAAGGACTAACGCTCGATCATTATTCAAAAGAAGCGCTGGATGCTTACCTGAAACCGTACGAGGCTACCATAGGAAAGAATCAGACTCAATTACGGGCGCTTTTTAACGACAGCTACGAGGTGTATGGTACTACCTGGACGCCCGGTTTTCTGGATCAATTTAAAGCGTTGCGCGGCTACGATTTACGTCCGTACCTTCCCCTGCTTCTGGAAAAAACACACAGCGATGTAAGCGAGCGTGTCATTAGTGACTACCGCGAAACCATTTCGGATTTATTGCTCACAAACTTTATGAATCCCTGGCGTAAATGGGCCAATGAGCACCATTACCTG
>JAUIMD010000407.1 GCA_030433225.1 Bacteroidia bacterium | reverse complement strand
AGCCAAATTTTTGAATCATTTCGTTGTACTGGAAAACATACACCTTTCGTTCAAAATTGCTTTTCACCACTACCGAATCCTTATTCATGAGCACGCGCGCCACTTCAATTCCCAAAAACGCATTAACAGTAGCAAAAATTTCTTTGCCCCTTTTTATGCTTAAGCCACCGGTAAACTGATGTGTAGAGCCATCGTAGGTTACTGTATACCGTACTTTAGGATAATAAACGTCGGCATTTCCACCAACATTTTTGTTAATGTCGTTCATAAGATCGGCATACGAAATTTGCATAACCGATCCATCGTTCAGCACTACTTTTTTGCTGCTTTTGCATCCTGCCAGTAAAAAAACAATGCTACAAACCAGGTAAAAAACTGCCCGTACTGCTATTGAATTTTCTTTATTTGCTGCTCCAATTCTTCTACGTTCCATTGTAATTCTATGGCCTTTTTCCACTGCTCAATTGCTTTATCTGTTTCCTCATTACCCTTTAAAATATACCCGTAATGTTCCAATACCTCAGGATTCTCTCCTCCCCCGTTTTCTATAGCCTTTTCTATGTAAAATTTGGCCAGAAAGCTCTCCCCTTTTTTGTACAAAATCCAGGCATACGTATCCAAATAAGTCGGATTGTTTGGATCCCGTTCAATGCATTTTCCGCTCATTTGTTCGGCACGTGCAATGTCATCGCCCTGTACGGTTAAAAAATAGGCATAGTTGTTAAGCACCATGATGTTTTCCGGATCGATGGCTAACACCTTTTCGTAGTACGCATAGGTGCTGTCGATGTTACCCACCTGGTAGTACAAATCGCCAAGTGAACTCAACATTCGAAGTCGTAACTGCACATTTTCACCAGTATACTGTACACCGTTTTGAATAACCGATATTGCCTCCGGATAATTTTCTTGTTCGCTAATGATCAATCCCTTGTAAAAATAAAATTCGGGCATTTCAGGATACTCTGCCAATGCATTGTTGCAGACTTCTTCAACTTTTTCAAGGTTACCTTCGGTTAAATAATACCCGAGTAATTGCAGCCATAAATCCGGTTGCTGCGCATCAATACTCAACGACTTTTCGTAATAGGCATAACCTTGCGATTGTTGTTTTGAAATCAGATAATTTCCATAATAGTTGTTCAGCTCTGCATCCTGAGCATCCACCGAATCGAGGATATTGTAAAAATTTTGGGTAAAACTATGCAGTGTGGAATCCGAATCGGACCGAACAAGGTATTGTATAAACACATGCTTTTTAACCTCCATGCTAACCTCTGCGTGACGAAAAGCTGTTTTCAGCGCTGCAATCATTTGTACAGTGTCGCCGGTTGCCTGGTAATAATTGGCAAAACTGAGGTAGGCTTCACCATATTCCGGATCCACTTTCAGCGCTTTCTCATAATTGGCATATGCCTTTTTGGCATTTTGCATTTCCAAATACGTATCGCCTAATCGGATATAGTTTATCGGGTTGTCAGGAAACTCTTTCACCTCATTTTTATAGGCTTTTAAATTTACTTCCTGACGGCCGGCCAAACTGTTTAACTTGTAAATTTCCTGTTTCAGCATGTCGGTTTCTCCAATAATAACACCAAGTTTTTCATACATTTCAATGGCCTTATCGTATTCCTTAACTTCGGTATACAACATGGCCAGACGATAGATGTACACTTTATTGGTTAAATCCTCTGCATGCAATTTTTCAAACTCGATTATGGCATCGGTAAACTGGTTGTTGGAAAGGTAAAGGTTTGCCAAATACAAGGTATACCATCGGTTTTCAGGATTAAGCGCTGAAGCCTTTCGAAGCATTTCGTACCCCTCTTTGGTTTGGCCTGAGGAAAAATACAGGTTGGATAATTCGAAATAAATCAGTGCATTGTCCTGATCGAACTGCAAACACTGCTGAAAATTATTGAAGGCTTCATCCATCCTTCCCCATAATTTTGAACGCAGTGCTTCAATGTAAAAATATTGAAATCCCCGCTCCTTTTGTTCCTGTAAATTGCGCAATAAGTCCTGGTTGCTATCCTGAGCAATTAACGAAACGCTCAGGCATACCAGCCAAAACCCCACTAAAAGTTTTCTCATGTTTTATTTTTTTCCGGTATGCCCAAAGCCACCGGCTCCTCTATCCGATTCGTTTAATTCCACTACCGCTTTCCATTGAACGGTTTCATGTTTGGCCACTACCATTTGGCAAATCCGATCGCCACTGTGTATTTCAAAATCCTGGTTGGATAAGTTAACCAGAATTATGCCAATTTCGCCCCGGTAGTCGGCATCAATGGTACCCGGAGTATTTAAAACACTAATACCTGCTTTTAACGCCAGTCCGCTTCTGGGACGTATTTGTGCCTCGTACCCTTCAGGAAGTTCGATAAACAAACCGGTTTTAATCAAAGTGCGTTCCAAAGGTTTTAGTACCACCGGCGATTCTATGTAGGCCCGTATATCCATACCTGCAGAATGCAGTGTACTGTACGAAGGCAATTCGTTGTTGGAGGTATTGATGATTTTAACTTCTACCATGTTTCAAATAATTTCCTAAAATATTTTCTCGTTTAACATAATATGCAACGTACAAAAGAACAGACAAGATATGAACAATGTTGCTTAGATATACCCGATTTATCCCCAGCCTACTGTTAATAACCCATAAAACAAGCGCCAGTGCCACATACTCAGCTATTCGTTTAAGCGGATAGTGAATGGGATAATGGCGTTGCATAAAAATAAATGAAGCCAAAACCATAACAAGATTGCTCACAAAACCAGCCCAGGCACTTGCCATGTATCCAAATACAGGAACAAAAGCAACATTAACACCCAGGATTATGAAGCTCCCCAATATGGCAAAATAGGCGCCAAAACGGGTTTTATCCGTCAGTTTGTACCACACTGAAAGATTGAAAAACACTCCCGAGAAAAAGTTAGCCAACAAAACGAGTGGAACCACTTTTAATCCTTACCGGTAATTTCCACCAATCATGTATTGGATGTAAGGAAGAAACAGCATGACAAATAGAAAAATCAACATTTCGAACCAGATGAAATGTTTCATTACCGCGCTGTATTTGTCGTTTGAATCGGCTGATTTTTGCTGACTAAAAATGAAGGGTTCATAAGCATAGCGAAAGGCCTGCGTA
>JAUIMD010000406.1 GCA_030433225.1 Bacteroidia bacterium | reverse complement strand
TTCCGGGTCGTTTACATGCACCTGCAGCTTGGGATGCATGAGCAAACCTTTGGAGGCAATGGTAATAATGCGCGCCTGCTCACTGGCCTTTAGTGCCTCCATCAAATAGTGGGTAAGTAGTACCGGCCCCAGGTGGTTGGTAGCCCAGGTGCGCTCAATTCCATCCATGGTTTTATCGGGCTTTTTTCTGGATATGTCAAAATCGGCAGCATTGTGAATCAACACATCCAGACGTGAGTGCGTTTGCATAAAATTTTGGGCAGCAAGCTTAATCGCACTTTGGGACGAAACATCCAGAGGTATCCATTTTACCCGTTGGTTTGCTGTTTTTTGAATAATTTCCTGAATGGCTTTTTCACCCCGTTCGGCATTTCTTACACCGATAATAACTGTACAGCCCAATGCTGCCAGTTGCAAGGCGGCACATTTTCCAATACCGGAGTTGCCGCCGGTAATCAAGCAAATTTTGTTGCGGTGTGGCATAGCGGCAAATTTATAGCCTTATGGTGAGAAATGCCACTATTGTTTAGTATGTGGAGGAATGTACCGGAAATTGGGTTCGGGTATTGCTCGTGGAATCGGTTGGAATTCAGGAGCCTCACCCGGTTCTGATGTTTTGGATTCAGGCAGCAGCTCCACGGTAAGTTTTTTGTGCCGGAGGTCGTTAGCCGGTACAATGCAAGGCACATATCCCGGAAATGTGATGCGCACTCCCTGAACCGTTGGTTTGGAATCGTTGGCAAAACGCAGGTAGGTACACCCGTCCATTCCGGTTAATTGAGATGATGCCAAGCCATTGTTTACGGGGTCAGTGGTCACCTGTACTCCCACCATAGCCTCGCCATTGTGCACAACATAAATAAGGGTTGAATCGCCTGTTTGTTTTCCGTTGGTACGGTAGGTAGAACCTGTGTTTTGGGAAAAAGCCGTTGTGTGGACCAGTACAACCCATACTACAATTCTTGCAAAAAGTGGAACATGTTTCATAAAAGAGAAGTTTTAACGTAAATATTGCGTGTAAAAACGGGGCGTAACCGTCTGAATGTGAAGCAAAAATTATGCCGGTATTCTTCAGGCTTAGTCGTTGCATTTACTTAGGCAAAGTAGCCCCACAATTTAGGACCAAAGATAACGACGGCCACCACTACCGCCACAATGGCGGCTACCAGCACCGCAGCTGCAGCCAGATCTTTTACCCGTTTTATGGTTGGATGCTGTTCTGCAGTCACATGGTCTGCCAGGTTCTCAAGGGCAGAGTTCACCAGTTCCAGCGAAAAAACCATTCCAACACATAACACTATGCATACCCACTCCATAGCTGAAATATGTAGCCACCAGGCACCTGAAAATGCCACCATTGCTGCCACAAAATGGATTCGGGCATTGGGTTCCTCACGCCACAAAATACGCAAGCCATTCCAGGCGTGTTGAAAACTTTGCAGGCGTTTTTTTAACGAAAAGGGTGATGTTTGTTTCATGCTTTACAAATTATGGAATCCCAACAAAATTTGCAATGGAAGAAATAGCTATTTATAGGGATTGTAATCCCTTTTAGCTTACGATACTTTCGCAGCGGGTGAATCGGCCGTATCGCAACGGTTCGGACAATGCCTGACGAGAGATATGAAATGTGAGATGAACCGTTTTCCGGTATGGGTAATCCTGTTGATTGGCTTTTGGGGGGGATTGGTGCCGCTTTGCCGGGCACAACAACGTCCTTTATCCGGCATACAGGGGCATGTGCAAAACCAGCAGCAGCAAAGCCTTCCTGGGGTAAACCTATGGATTGCTGCGTTGGAAAAAGGCGCATCTACCGATATGGACGGCAACTTCTCTTTCTCCATGCTCCCCGAAGGAAAGCACACCTTACAGGTGACCTGCATGGGCTATCAGCCTCGCGAACTAAGCATTGTGGTTAAAAACGGCGAGGTGGCCACTTCCACCATTATTTTAACGGAAGAGGTGTTTGCCATGAACGACCTGGTAGTGGCAGGAAAATCATCCACACGTAGGGTTATAGAGCAGGCATACCAGGTTTCTTCAGTTTCGGCAGATGCTCTTTTGAACAGCTCAACCGATGTAAAAGCGGTATTGAACCGGGTATCGGGGGTACGCATTCAGGAAGACGGAGGCATGGGTTCCGACATGACCTTTACCTTAAACGGTTTTTCGGGCGACCAGGTGAAGTTTTTTATGGACGGCATACCCATGGATAATTTTGGTGCCGGAATGAGCCTTAATAATATTCCTGTTAACATGATTGAACAGGTGGATGTGTACAAAGGAGTAGTGCCCGTTTGGCTCGGGACCGATGCCCTTGGTGGAGCCATCAATATTGTAACCAACAAAAAGGCCAATTTTTTAGATGCATCCTACGCGCTGGGGTCGTTTAATACCCACCGGGCGTCAATAAATACAGCACACACCAACCTGAACAACGGATTTACCGTGCGTGGAAATGCTTTTTACAATTACTCGGATAACGATTACCGCGTGCTGGCAGAAATTTATGAAAACAACACCCTGGTGGGGGAGGAATGGGTGCACCGCTTTCACGATCGGTACCAATCAGGCATGGTTAAGCTGGAAACCGGCTTTGTGGGCCGCACGTTTGCCGATAACCTGCTGCTGGGATTTATGGCCTCGGCAAATGATGAACAGGTGCAAACCGGTGCCACTATGTATACGGTGTATGGAGGGATAAAAAAGGACAGTAGATCTTTTATACCCACCTTGCGATACAGTAAAAAAGATGTATTGACAGAAGGCCTGGATGTTAGTTTATACAGCGCATTAACCTACAACCAGGCGCATGTAATTGATACCTTGCAGGGGGTATATTTTAACTGGAGGGGCGATAAATTTTACAAGTACACTTCCAACAATGAACTGTCGACCGATGGTGAATACCTCCGCACGTTTACCACTTTTAATGAACGGGAGTTTACCAATCAGCTTAATGTAGGGTATGCCTTAGGTGCACGTAGTTCGCTGGCCCTGAATTATGCCTATAACTATTTTAGTCGCGAGGCGAGTGATGCCTTAAACCCCGATAAGGTGGACAACCAGTTTCCCAAACGCCTGCAAAAAAACATACTGGGGCTGGCCTATAAGTTCGATTTTAACACAAGGTGGAGCACCACTGCATTTACC
>JAUIMD010000405.1 GCA_030433225.1 Bacteroidia bacterium | reverse complement strand
CCTCATTTTCAACCAGCATTTCCAGTTTACGGCTTACTTTACGTATTACCTTCACATAAAGCTGCGAGGCAAACTGACTTTCGTGTGCCGATGAGCATCCATCCATTACAGCCGCAATGGTAATGCAATTGTAAATGCGTGTGTGGATGAGCGCATCTTCGTTGTGCTGATCATGCAGTTTACCCCGTTTGTAGAATGTATCGATGAACATGGTTTTATACTTTAAATGTAAGGCAAATCGTATTATGTTTTTCACGCATTATGCGAAAAAGAGAGCACCGGCTTGGCTGTGCCTTGTCCGGCGCTCTCGGGAACTATAGAGATAGGTAAGCCTCTATGAAATGGGTTTTTTACAGGAAAACGGTTAACCCTATGCTTGCCTGATGAATATTGTCTTTAAAATTTCCGTTGTAAAAACCGGTAAGTTGCAGTTTGTCGGTAAGTGCATAGGCGGCAAAAACTTCCTGCACAAAGCGGTCCTGGCGTTCGTCTCCTAAATTATTCATGCGGTAAATGGGAGTAATCTGTGTGAAAAACTTATCGGAGAATACAATGGGTGTAATCACCTGAAGGGTAACCCCGCTGGTGCTTTTATTGGCCTCGGGAGTCGGGGTGTTGTATGCCGGTTTACTGGCATATTGGTACGATACAATCGGGAAAAACTGAATCCAGTCGGCGGCCATTAAACCTACGGTAACCCCGGGCGATACCACAAATCGCCCACTCCCTAATCCATCTTCAAAACTTCCGGTGGGGGCAAACAAGTCTATTGAAGGACCAAAGGCTCCAACGAATTTGTCGTAATTTTTGTAGGGTAAATAAAAATAACGCGCCCGGATATCTCCTACTCCGGCTTTCTTTGTTTTGTCGTTGTACAATACCGGAAGCTCCCCTAAAATCAGGTGCGATTCAGACGGGGCATACATAATTTTTCCACGATACCCCATAACATTTTGGCCCGGTGAACTGGTGTTTTCCAGGGTGTTATCCAGCATGGTGTAAAAATTGGTGGGTTTGGAGGCATCAATGGGTGCTTCTTGTGCAAAGCTGTTAAGTCCCAGGAGCGACAGTGCCACTAAGGCGATCATTTTTGTTTTCATTGTTTTTTATGTTTTTTCTTTCATATACAACAGTGTGTTTCACATCCAAATCCCCTAAACGAGCGGGTAAATTTTTATAGAGCGGGGAAGTGCAAATAAAAAGGGACTGCCCGTTTCCGGCACAGCCCCTTTAACACCTAAAACACATGAATCCAACTACAGTACCGCGCTGTTGATTAAAATTTCTTGAGTGCCATAAAACGGATTATGGTACCTTCCGGTCGGTTTGTTGCTAAATATTCCGTATACCAACGGGTTACAAATGCCCAACCTCCGATAGAATAACTGGTTTCCATCCCTATGCCATTGGTACGATAGCCCTTAAAATCGGGGGGTAGATTGCCCCCTGTTTGTCGGCCTGTTTGGTGATTGGAAAATCCGATAACTCCCAAATTAAAAGCATCGTCAAATGTTTTTCCCAGGCTCCATTCCATTACCCAATTGGTACCCGGGCGTATTTGTGTATCTTTTTGTCGTGTGTTTATTTCAAAGGTATTCATACAACTCAGGCTCCATAATTTTGCAGCATCCAGGTATAGCGTAGCCCCGAGCCCAACGTTGTGCGACCAAAAGCCTTTGCCACGGTTGTTTGCGGCACCCTCCATGTAGCTTCCTGTGGGCATCCAGATTGCATACCGGGTATTTACCGCTAATCGATTGAAATTCCAGGAGAGCATTGCCGGAATAAGCATGGCATCTCCCAGGCCAATACCATGAGGGTCTAGTTCAAGTGTTTCGGGGTTTGGAGCAAGGTTGGTCAACGGCAATACGATGGCAGCATTGTACTTTGCATTGATTTGAGGAAGCGAAGTACCCCAGGCCAATCCATTCACATTGGCAATTACATTTACCGGTTTTGCCAGGGTGGAAATCTTACCGTTGTTGTCTTTCATTTCTCCGGCATAATACAGCTGAGTTACATTAACGTATGAAAAATCAGTTGGAAAGCCGTGCGCAGAGCGCATTCCAAAAAGTCCGGGCCCATAATGACCGGTAAGCATTTGCGCCTGGGTGTTAATTGAAAATAGTAAAGCGAAGAATATAATAAGCCAAATGTGATGTGTTTTCATGCTTCAATGTGTTTTTGAGGTGTTTTAAAAATACAGGTATACCCCTGTAGATGCCTGGCTGGCGAAAAAGGAAGTGCCTATTACACGCGGTTTGTAACTTAACTTAATGCCAAAATTCTCATTTAGCTTGTATCCGGTGCTCACATGCGCAAAAAGGTTGTGTTCTTTTTGGGACGGAATGTAGCGGTAACCGGGTTTTAGCACGAACCAAATATGATCGTTTTCATACCCCAGGTAGGCCTCTACTCTGAGGTAACTGAAACGCAGGGGGGCTTGCGGCAGGGTAGCAAAGCTGTGGTTGTAACGCACCCGGTATCCCGCATTAAGTTGGTGTTTGCTGAACTCCCAATGGGAGCCAATGGTTGGTTCAAGGGTCCAGTTGTCAAAGCCACTTAAATAGGCATTTCTACCGGTTGGTAAGGTAAGCTGTATGCCTGTAAACGACCCCTGGTACCCCCCTTCGGGTGCACGGTCGTACCGGAAATTGTATTTGTAAGCCAGTTTAGTATCGGCCGGCGATACATACTTCCCTTGTGGCAAGGATGCCTGAACCACTCCAAACTCAACGTTTACCACATGCTTTTCATTAATCAACGGTTGGTAGGTCATTTGATACTGCACAAAGTGGCGCGAAGCATCCACCCGGTACAACTCCACATCCACATCACTAACGCCTACATAGCGCAAAGCATCGGTATTGGCTTTTTCTTCTGTCAATTCTTCCTCTACCAATTTTTCGTTGGCCAGAATTGGCTTTACCATACAGATTAGCAGTAAAAGCAGGTAGGTGAGTTTATTCATGATTTTTAATTTTTTTGAGGATGGAGCATTCGTTTTTGGGGTAGATACGGTCGCGTTGTGAGGCTGCCCTTGAGGGAATGGCGGTGCATTTTGGATTCCACGGTTATGCCGGTCTTTCTGATGAGTCGCTAAAAAACGTATCGAAAATTGATGCCATAACGCTGTGCTGTAAAGCCATCACCGCCAATT
>JAUIMD010000404.1 GCA_030433225.1 Bacteroidia bacterium | reverse complement strand
AGTCCAAAACCATGAACCGAAAGAAAGATTTTTTCTTTTCCGGTTCCTGAATCCAACAAAAGATGAAAATATTAGTACTCGATAATTACGACAGTTTTACCTACAACCTGGTGCACTATTTAAAAGAGTTATCCGGTTTGCCGGTTGATGTATACCGGAACGACGAAATTTCGTTGGATGCTGTGGCGGCCTACGATAAAATTTTGCTTTCTCCCGGGCCGGGTGTTCCGGATTCTGCCGGAATAATGAAGGATTTGATTGCCCGCTACGGTGCCTCTAAAAGTATACTGGGCGTTTGCCTGGGTTGTCAGGCTATTTCAGAAGTATACGGTGGCTCCATCTACAATTTAAACAAGGTATTTCATGGAGTGTGTACCCCCATAAAAAAACTGGACAAAACCGAGGTGTTGTTCAATGGGGTGTCCGATGTTTTTGATGCCGGCCGCTATCACAGTTGGGTAGTAAAAAAGGACGACCTCCCGGAATCGCTGATGATTACCAGCGAAGACGAAGAAGGGGAGGTAATGGGCATTCGGCACAAAACATTTGATGTAAGGGGTGTACAATTTCACCCCGAAAGCATCCTTACTCCGGAAGGTAAAAAAATGATCCAAAATTGGCTAAATAACTAGATTAAAGAACCAAGAATCAAGAGTCAGGAAATCTTTTGTCCTGATGGCTGATTCCTGAATCCAATTGCAATGAAACATATCCTCACTAAACTCACCGAACACCAAACATTAAGCAGCGAAGAGGCAAAATCTGTCATCCTGAATATTTCGAAAGAAAAATACAACGCATCGCAAATTTCGGCCTTGCTCACGGTGTTTATGATGCGCACCATTACGGTTGAAGAATTGGACGGTTTTCGGGAAGCTTTGCAGGAACTGTGCATCTCCATTGACATGAGTGCTTTTAATGCCATTGATATTGTAGGAACTGGCGGTGATGGAAAGGATACGTTTAACATTTCCACCCTATCGGCCATTGTGCTGGCAGGTGCCGGAGAAAAAGTGGTGAAGCATGGAAACTACAGCGCCTCATCCGTAAGCGGTTCCAGCAATGTGATGGAGCGCATGGGCTACACTTTTACCAACGACGAGGCCACACTGCAAAAACAGGTGGACAAGGCCGGCATTTGTTTTTTACACGCCCCCCTTTTCCACCCGGCCATGAAACATGTTGGTCCCATGCGAAGAGAACTGGGCTTACGCACGTTTTTCAATATTTTGGGTCCACTGATTAATCCGGCTCAACCGCAAAACCAGGTTGCCGGAGTGTACAACCAGGAGGTGGCACGCCTGTATTCGTATATATTCCAGCAATCCACTAAAAATTATACCATTGTACACAGCATTGATGGCTACGATGAAATCTCATTAACCAGCGAATTCAGGGCCATTTCCAATGTGCAGGACAATCTCTTTTCGCCCGAAGAACTTGGCTTTAAACGCTTCCGCCAGGACGAATTACATGGAGGTAAAAGTCAGGACGAAGCGGCTGCCATTTTTAAAGCCATCTTAGAAGGGAAAGGCACCGAGGCACAAAACAGTGCCATAATAGCCAACGCCGGTTTCGGGCTCAAATGCATTCACCCTGAATGGAGTTACGACGAGTGTTTTGAGAAAGCAAAATCGTCCCTTTTAGGTGGAAAGGCGTTAAAAGTATTACAATTGATTGTTGATTAAACGACCATACTTCAGGTAAGGGCACGTTCCCTAAACCTGATTTTTGAAGACCAATAAAATGACTATTCTCGACAAAATAATTGCCTACAAAAGGCAGGAGGTTGCCACACTAAAGCAACAGGTGCCGGTGGCTGAACTGGAAAAGCAACTACAAAATGTGGCAGTGGTTCCTCAACTGCGCGATTTCATTTCGCAACCGGGGAAAAACGGAATTATTGCAGAGTTTAAACGTCAGTCGCCTTCAAAAGGCCTGATTAACGGGCACGCACAACCCGCCGATGTGGCTGTGTACTACCAGCAGGCCGGCGTTTCGGCCATGTCCGTGCTTACCGATAAACATTTTTTTGGCGGATCGGCGGACGATTTGCAACAGGCCCGTTCGGTGACCAACATCCCTGTTTTGCGCAAAGATTTTACCGTGGATGAATACCAGATTATGGAGGCCCGCGCCATTGGTGCCAGTGCAATACTATTAATTGCAGCCTGCCTCAGCAAAGAAGAAGTGCAACGTTTTGCGCGACTTGCGGTGGACCTTGGCCTGGATGTGTTGTTCGAAGTGCATAACCGCGAAGAACTGGACAAATATTGTGACGAAATTGGGGTAGTTGGCGTAAATAATCGCAACCTGAAAACCTTTGAGGTGAACCTGCAAAACTCCATAGACCTGCTCCAACATTTCCCCTCGGGTGTAAAAAAAGTAGCCGAAAGCGGAATATCAAACATCCACACCATTGAAATGTTAAGAAAGGAAGGATTCGATGGATTTTTAATTGGTGAGAATTTTATGAAAACCGATAATCCAGGTAAGGCCTGCATCGAATTTTGTGCATCACTTTAAAACGAACGAGATGAAAATAAAAATATGCGGCATGCGCGACCCGGAGAACATAAGCGCAATAACCATGCTCGGGATGGATTACATGGGCTTCATTTTTTACCCGAAATCCCCCCGTTATATGGCGGAAATCTTGCCACCATCCTTCATGGAACTGGTGCCGGACTATGTTAAAAAAGTGGGCGTATTTGTGAACGAAAGTGCAGACAACATGATTGCACTTGCCAAAAAGTTTCATTTGCAGGCCCTTCAATTACACGGCAGCGAAACTCCTGAAACCTGTGCACAGGTAAAGGCGGCAGGCTTTGAGGTTTTTAAGGCCTTTCCGGTGGATGAGGATTTTGATTTTACGGCAACCAAGCCCTACCTGGAGGTAACCGATTATTTCCTTTTTGACACCCTTTCAGTGAATTATGGTGGAAGTGGAGAACAGTTTGACTGGGAAGTGCTGTACAAATTTACCTACGACAAGCCCTTCTTTTTAAGTGGAGGTATTGGCCCGGAAGACTGCAATTCTTTGAAACGTTTTTTACACCCGAAATATGTAGGCATAGACGTAAACAGCAAGTTTGAAACCGAACCCGGAATAAAAGACGTCACAGAATTATCCATGTTCCTATTCCAGATAAAGCAAGACGACTAACGCAGACAGCAAAAATTGAT
>JAUIMD010000403.1 GCA_030433225.1 Bacteroidia bacterium | reverse complement strand
TATGGGGGTTATGGCCAGTGCCCAAACGCCGTATAGCAAAACTTACCACCAAAGTTACCCGGCAGCAAAAGTGAGCAAACTGTTATTGGAAAGCAAGTTTGGCAATGCTACCCTAAAAGACAATGGAAGCAATACAGTAACGGTAGATGTGCGGGTAGAAGTAAAGGAGCAGAACGAAAAAGCTGCTAAACAAATTTTGGACCGTATACAAATAAACATCGAGTTGTCTGGCGGTACACTTATGGTAGAAACCAGTATTGAATCAGGGGGCATGTCCAATGGGGCATTCTCTATTGAATACGACATTAACCTCCCCAAAAACAAAGATGTAATGGCCGAGTGCAAGTATGGCAACCTGTATATTGACGCCCTGACCGGCGCAGGGATGTTTGAAATTGCATACGGCAATATTTCGGGGCGCAACCTGCTTACAAAAGGCAACCTGATGCTGGAACTAGCCTACGGAAACGCCACTTTTGATAACCTGCAGGCTGCTTTAATGGAACTAAAATATTCGAATCTGGCGGTAAAAGAAAAGGCCCGCAACCTGGTTATTGAAAGCAAAAATTCCACCGTAAAAGTAGGGGAAATGCAGGAACTAACCATCGAATCGAAATACGACGATGTAAAAATTGGGAGCCTCGACCAAATGGTAATTGAAATGGGATATACCAACGTAGAAATTGGAAAATTAAGCACCACCTTTGTGGCCGAAACCCGCTATGGCAACATAAACCTGCAACAGGTAGCTGCCAATTTTAACAAAATTGTAATTGAGGGCGAGTACGGCGACATACGCTTGGGCATGCCTGACAATGCGAATTACAAGGTGGACATGGAATGTGATTACGGCAGCATTGTTGTGCCTGAGTATACCGGGCTGAAAATTGAAAAAGACCAGCACACCACCCATGTATTTGGTACGGTGGGCACAGGAAAAACCACCGGAGCCCTGGTAACATCAAGCAAATATGTAAATGTTACCGTTACTGCGCCTTAGTACTCAGGTATAAATTATGGTAAATTGTTGTAAAGGTGTATGTATTGTTGCATGCACCTTTTATATTTGCGAACGATTTAAGTAACCCGATTTTCGCCAGCATGAGTACCCCAACGTCAGCCCCTAATTTTTGGAAAGAAATACCCCGTCCGGCATTTATCCTTGCCCCCATGGAAGATGTTACCGACACCGCATTTCGCGAGTTGGTGCTTAAAATTTCCAACCCAAAAATGCTGCACGTTTTGTTTACTGAATTTACCTCGGTGGAAGGCATGGCGCACCCCGTAGGCAGAAAAAAAGTTACGGAACGCCTTATTGTTTCGCAGGAAGAACGCGAATTGTTACAAAAGTCGGGGGTGAAACTTGTGGCACAAATCTGGGGTAAAACTCCTGAACATTTTAAAAGCGCTGCCGAGTACATTTGCA
Organism: Bacteroidia bacterium; assembly: GCA_030433225.1. GTDB lineage: Bacteria > Bacteroidota > Bacteroidia > Bacteroidales > UBA5342 > JAUIMD01. Next base: position 1,771 of record JAUIMD010000403.1, on the reverse strand, counting down.
GCGAATACGATTTTGACGGCATTGACATAAACATGGGTTGCCCGGTAAAAAATGTGGTGAAAAACGGGTGTTGTTCGGCTTTAATCGGTACCCCCGAGCTGGCAAAAGAAATTGTGCTGGCCACCAAAGAAGGCAGCTCCATCCCGGTTAGTGTTAAAACACGCACGGGCTTGAAGGAGCACGTGACCGAAAAATGGATGGAAACGCTGATATCGGTAAACCCCGCAGCACTTACCCTACACGCAAGAACACAGAAAATGCAATCGGAGAAACCTGCCGAGTGGGGTGAAATTGCCAAAGCCGTGGCCGTACGAAACCATTTGGCGCCTCACATTCCCTTTTATGGCAATGGTGATGTTTTTTCGGTGCAGAAAGGCCTGGATTACACGCAAACCTATGGGGTGGATGGCGTAATGATTGGCCGTGGGATTTTTCAGGATCCCTGGTTTTTTAACGAGCAGGTACACACACCCGACGAGTCGGAACGCATGAAAACCTTATTGGACCATGTACGAATTTTTGAACGCAACTGGAACGATCAAAAAAACTTCAACATTTTAAAGCGCTTTTTCAAGATTTATGTACGCGATTTTAACGGGGCATCCACCCTGCGTGCCCAATTAATGGAAACCCGAAATCCCGGTGATGTGTATCGCCTGCTCTCAGCATATACCTCCTAGTTTTTTTTCAGTTGTACTGGTCCCCCTGCAACGGCAACAGCAATGCAGGTACAGCCCCCGCATCCATGTTTTTCATTTTGACAGGTTTATTCCATCAATTAATTACATTTTACATTGAACGTATCTAAAAAATGTATGTTATGTTTGTAATAAATGTAATTCTTAAGAAGAATGACAGATTTGAAGAGGTGGATAATAGGAAGTTACATTTTATAAGATGAAAAACTATGACTGGTAAATTAAAAGACTGCATATCCTGTCAGAATATGGAGTGTCTTATAAAACGACACATCAATGACCCCGGGGCGGAAGAGTTTCTCGCACAAAAAAACACCATTCCCTGTAAAAAATCGCAAAACATAATTATTGAAGGATCGCCGGTACATGGCCTGTTTTTTGTGTATTCGGGCAAAGTAAAAGTAATGAATACCGGGATAAATGGACGGGAGCAAATTTTACGGTTTGCCAAAAGCGGAGAAATGATCGGGCAAAGGGGATTCAGCTCTCAGCAGTTTTACCCCATTGGTGCCGTTGCCCTCGAAAACTCAGTATTGTGCAACTTTTCGATGCCGGTTTTATCTAAAATGCTGCAGGCCTTACCAAAGCTCACCTACGACTTTATGGTGTTTTATGCCGAGGAACTGAACCGCAGTGAAACCAAGGTACGCACCTTTGCCCACATGACCGTGCGTGAAAAAGTAATTGATTCCTTATTATATATAAACCGAAAATTTGGACAGGAAAACGGGTTTTTGGATATTCGTTTAAGCCGTAAAGACATTGCAGATTTTGCGGGAACCACCGAAGAACAGGTCATTCGCGTAATCTCTGCATTAAAGAAAGAAAACCTGTTAAAAACCTCAGGAAAAAAGCTCGGAATCCCAAATGTAGAATTTTTAAAAAAGGAGATTGACGAACACCACTTCTTTATACAGAGTTAATCTAAATACTAATAGTGAACATATTACACACTTAAACCTGCTTTTTGGCAGGTTTTTTTGTGGATATTAATGATATTGAAAAAATTCAATTATTTAATTTTGGCAATTTAAAAATCTTTGAAAACATTCCAAGTGGTGAATTTTTCATTG
>JAUIMD010000402.1 GCA_030433225.1 Bacteroidia bacterium | reverse complement strand
ATCGACGACCGCAACATTGGTGGCTTGGGCGAGTGGCCCGACATTTACAAACGCATTTCGGGCAAGGAACTCCCCGGCACCAAATAGTTTCGTTTACTGCAAAAAGGGATTCGAACGTTTTTCGTTGCCAATGGTAGTTGCCGGACCATGCCCCGAATAAACAAGCGTTTCATCCGGTAAAATCAACAGTTTTTCTTTTATACCCCGTATCAATTGATCGTGGTCTCCACCGGGCAAATCAGAACGCCCTACACTTCCGTTAAACAGCACATCGCCAACTAAAATTACCTTTTCATTTTTCTCATGAAAACATAAACTACCCGGCGAGTGGCCCGGCACATGGTAAATATGAAAGGTTAAATGGCCACAGGTTACCACATCTGCGTCGGTTAATGGAGCTGCCAATGCGGGCAATTCCTCTTTAAATTCCATGCCAAACATGGTGGCCTGTTGGGCGGCACGCTGGTACAAAGGAATGTCGGCCACATGAGCACGCGGAGCAAATCCATACGTTTCATGTACATAGGGCACACCCAAAATATGGTCCACATGCAAGTGGGTATTGATGGCCGCAACCGGCTTTAACCCATTTTGAGTAAGGTAGTCGCTCAATTGCCTGTTTTCTTTTTCGTTCATCATCCCGCTATCAAAAATGAGCGCTTCTTTTGTTTCATCATCGCTCACCACATAGGTATTTTCGGCAAAAAAGTTAAATGTAAACTGCTGTATTGTCATGGTATTTTTTGTTGGATTATTACTACAACTGTACGGTATTCAATGTGTTCATTTTACCGTACCTTTTAAAAGGGGCACAAATACAAAGTTCCCAAACTTCTCCGTTTGGAAATCGTTTTCCGACACCCGGGTAATGCGTAGCATTTGCTGACTACCGCTTCCACCTAACGGAAGCACCATTTTTCCACCGGGCATAAGTTGCAACAGCAGTTGCTCAGGAATTTTATGGGCGGCAGCTGTAAGCAAAATGCGCTCGAACGGAGCATGGGAGGGCCACCCTTCATTGCCATCGCCAAAGCGAAGGCTTGCAGCATATCCCAACTGACGTAAAATTCGTGCAGCCTTTTCGTGTAGGTTTTTATAGCGCTCCACAGAAAACACCTGCGCCCCCATAGCACACAGCACAGCACTTTGGTAGCCCGATCCGGTTCCAATCTCAAGCACGCGCGTTCCTTCCTTAACCTGTAACAGCTGACTTTGGTACGCTACCGTATAAGGCTGCGAAATGGTTTGATTATCGTCAATGGGAAAGGCCTTATCGTGGTAAGCAAATTGCTCCAGTCCATCCTTAAAAAACCGATGGCGCGGCACTTCGCCTATGGCCTGCAATACACGGTAATCAGAAATGCCGTTGTGCTGCAACTGTGCCACCAAACGCGCCCGCATACCCTCAAATTTCAAATCGTCCCTTTGCATTGCACAAAGGTAATGGCATTTTCAAATTTGTAAAGCGATATGCCCCCCTCACCAAGTTTTTGTTAAAACAAACCGTTGCCAATTTTTATTCCCACGGTTATGCTGCGGGGCAGTCCTGGTCCGTAAACATACCCCGGATCGCGATACAGCCCGCGGTCAAAATCGTTTTGATAGCTGTTAAAAAGGTTTTTTACCCCGGCATATACCTGCATTTTGGAGTGGTTAAACGGAACCGTATAGCTTACTTTGGCCCCAAAATCGAAAAAGGGATCCGAGGTTTCCAGCCGCTCACCGGCAATTACATCGCCATTGGCAATGGCCTGTTGTTCGTCGGGGTTGGTGGTTTCAGGATCCAGCCCAAAATGTGGCACCAGCATTTTACCCGTATAGTTTCCGGTAGCAGCAAAAGCCAGCCGCTGTGTGGCATTCCAGTTTAGTGTAAAGTAGCCATAGGTATTGGGGGTACGAAAAAAACGCTTTTCATTAAAATCCTCCTGTGGGGTGTTGTACTCGCTGGTTTGTGCAGTAAAACCGGCATTTAAAGTAAGGCTGCTCAAGGGGATGTAGTTCAGTTCAAGGTTCAGCCCTTGTACGGCAGCTCCTTCGGCATTGGTACGGGTGGAGGTGACCACTCCATTTTTGTCAGGGTCGCTGGTTACATTTACAAAAGGATTATCCAGCCGCGTGTAGAATCCTTCCAACAAAACAGAAAGGCTGGATTGTTGAAATTGCCGGTTGTAATTCAAAGAGAGCATAAAGCTGTGGCTGGTTTCCTGCACCAGGTTGGGGTCGTTAATGTGAATTACCTGTCTCGATCCCGACGTTTCGATGTGTAGGTCTTCATCGAAAATTTGAGGTGCCCGGTATCCCTGTGAGTAACTTGCCCGCGCCTGAATGGTTTTGGTAAGGTCGTATTTCAGGTTAATGCGCGGACTAAACACATCTCCGTTAATGGTACCGTTTATGCTGTCGGGCGCCAGGTTATCGCTAATCAGGTAATGATCGTAACGCAAGCCCGCCGAGGCCGTAAACCGCAGCCATTTAATTTCGTATTGTGCAAATGCCCCCATGGTGTTGGTGAACTGGTCCGCCACCATGGTATTGTCTGTATGCGGAATCGAATCAATAATGCCATCAACAATAACAGCATTTTCAACATCAGGATATCCCAGTTTTTTATCCTTTAACCCACCGCCCCGGTTTTCCAGCCCAAGCAGCAGGTTACTGTTCCCAAACAAGGCTTTGTACTGCGCACCAACATTATACGTCAAATCATTGGTATGCCCATAATCCTTTAACGATTGTTCGGCACCGTAATAACTGCCTCTGTCTACCCCCTGGGCCGAGGCATAAACTGAAAGCACATCGGTGGTGCGAAAAAACTGATCGTAACTCAAAGCACCGGTTGTAATTTTATGGTCGACTGCCTCGGTAATGTTGGTTTCGTGCATGGGGCTGTCAAACTTATCGCCACCACGCCGCGCTTCATTTATATGGAAAAAATCGAGCGCCAATTTACTGCGATGGCCAAAACGATGGAACAAACGGGTACCAATGGTGGTGTTGTCAACACTTACCAATTGCGAATACGTATCGTTATTGGCATCAAAAGGGTCGCGGGTTCGGTAATTTCCATACACTGCCATACCGGTTTTGGTGTCGTCGGTTACCAGCGACGTATTAAAACTCAGGTTATGATCGGCCGCAGGCTCCCCGCTTCCATCCAGTCCCAGACCTACAAGGCCGGTACTGGCATTAAACTCATATGCA
>JAUIMD010000401.1 GCA_030433225.1 Bacteroidia bacterium | reverse complement strand
TTACAAACTCATCAGCAGCAATAAATTTATCACCATCTCGGGATACCAGTTTAAGTATAACAATCCTCTGGATTACGTAAAGGAAATTTATGGAAACCAATAAAACCCTCGTATCTATTGTGGGTGCCGGTCCCGGCGATCCTGACTTACTTACCGTAAAAGCCTACCGTTGCATACGCGAAGCGGATGTGATTTTGTACGATGCCCTGATTGATGAGCGCGTTATTGACCTGTTTCCCGAATCGGCCAAGTGTATATATGTAGGAAAACGGGCTGAAGATGGAACCTGCCAGGATGTACGGCAAAACAACATCTACGAGCTGTATCGTCAATTTGCCGATAAAAAGCTGCATGTGGTGCGGTTGAAGTCGGGCGATCCGCTGATTTTTGCCCGTGGGGTGGAGGAAATCAGGTACCTGCAGGAGAAAGGCATTCCTTATGAAATTGTGCCCGGTATCAGCGCCGGTTTGGCAGGCGCAGCTATTTTTGGTATTCCGCTAACGGAACGTGCCGTGGCTCCATCGTTATTGTTGAGTAGTGGGGTGTTGCTGAGTGAAGGCTTGGAACACTTAAAACCATCTATTGCCTTGTTAAAAGAAGGCAGTGCCATTATTATTTACATGTCGATTAAACGAATGAGGGAGATAAAAACCTACCTGTTGCAACAGGGAATTTCGGCAGAAACGGGCATGGTAATTCTGAGTAAAATTTCTACTCCCGATCAACAAAAATGGGTAGGCACGTTGGAGGATGTTGATGCATTTTTGGCAGATGGAATACCCAGTCCCAGTTTAGTGGTGTTGGGCAAAAATGTGCATACCCTGCGGTAAGTTTAGGTTGTAAACAGCGATTCCAGTGCCTGTTTAAGCTCTTTTTCATACAACCCCGTTCCAATAAACACTAAGGTGGATTTTCGCATTTCTCCCGGCTTCCATTTGCTGCCGGGTTGAAAGGTGCAATGGTCGTAAACGGATTGTAGCACAACTTTGTAATCCAGATTTTTTTGGTGGAGTATGCCTTTTATGCGGAACAGTTTCCCGGTATTCACGTACATGTAGCGCTCCATCCAGTCCGAAAATTTATCCATAACAACCGTTCCATTAAACGTAAAAGCGTACGATTTTATGCGATGCCCGCTGGTTTGTGTACCAAATAAATCGGGCTGTACATTTTGGTAGTTGGTTAGTTTGTTTTCGATACTGCCCGCCCTGTATGCGTGCGTATTCAGGAGTTCTGTTTGTTTTGAAATTCCGTATTTTGCAAGGTGGATACTAGAAAATGGGTTGATTTCCTTTACCAATGTGGCAATGTTTTGGATGGTATCGGCCGAGGCCAGATCACTTTTATTTACCAGAACTGTATCCGATTGTGCAACCTGTTTTCGCAATTCGTTGTGGTCATTAAACTGCCTTAGAAACCAGAATGCATCAATGAGGCAAATTACGCTATCCATTTCAAAGTGTGTTGGGATAACTTCACCCGTAACAAAATTTCGGATAATGTCGGCTGGGTTAGCAATGCCTGTGGCTTCAATAATCAGGTGGTCAAACGAAGTTTTGTTTCTGGATATTTCCATGAGAACGGCTCCTAAATCGTCATTTAATGTACAGCAAATGCAGCCATTAGACAGCTCAAAAAGCCTGTTCTCGGCTTCCTGGTTTAGCAAACGTCCGTCAATGTTGGCTTCCCCGTACTCGTTTTCCAGAATAACAAAGCGTTTGGTTTTGTTCTGCTGAATCAGGTGGTTGAGCAGGGTAGTTTTTCCGGCTCCTAAAAAACCCGTGATGATGGTGACCGGTAATTTCGCAATTTCTTTCATGTTTTATCCCAACCAAAGTTGTGCTGCAAAAATAATGGCTTCTGTTAAAGAGAAACACCTTCGTTTGTATTATGTGGCGTAATTCCGGCAAAAAAAAAGGAGCAGCCGTTGTGGCCACTCCCTTTCTATAGAGTTGTGTTTAATTAAGCTTCCGCTTCAACGGGTTCTTCTGCTTCTGTATAATCAATGGCATCCAAACGTTTGTAGGTGTTGTAGCGCCATTTAGCATTGGCTTCCGATTGTTTAAACAGCTCCAGTGCAGCCTCAGGGAACGACTTCAGTAAGGAGGTGTAGCGCACCTCAGACTTTAAGAAGTCCTGGAATTGCTCCCATTTTGGTGGTTTGCTGTCCAGTTTAAATGGATTTTGTCCTTCGTCCTGGCGCATTGGGTTGTAGTTCCATAAGTGCCAGTATCCAGATTCAACCGCAAGTTTTTCCTGGTTTTGCGATTTACCCATACCAAAGCGCAAGCCGTGGCTGATACAGGGTGAATATGCAATAATCAGGGATGGACCCGGGTAGGCTTCTGCCTCTTTCAATACTTTAAAGTAGTGCGCCTGGTTGGCGCCCATGGCTACCTGTGCAACGTAAACGTAGCCGTAGGTAGTAGCCATTAAACCAAGGTCTTTTTTGCGAACGCGTTTACCCGCAGCCGCAAATTTTGCCACCGCACCAATTGGGGTAGATTTAGACGACTGACCACCGGTATTGGAGTAAATTTCTGTATCCATTACCAGCACGTTTACGTTTTCGCCTGATGCCAGAACATGGTCTAATCCGCCGTAGCCGATGTCATATGCCCATCCGTCTCCACCAAAGATCCAAACCGATTTTTTGGTCAGGTAATCCTTAAGAGCAAGAATTTCTTTCGCAATGGGGTGTTCTTCGTTCACCAACGCATCCACAACGGCCTTGGAAGCAAGGGTTGTTTTAGAACCGTCATCTACGGTTTCCAACCAATTGGTGAATGCTTCTTTCGTTACCGGGTTCACCTCTTCCAGGGTTTCGTTCATAAAGCGCTCAATGCGCGCTCTTAGCTTGTTGGATCCTTTTGCCATCCCTAAACCGTATTCGGCATTGTCTTCAAATAGCGAGTTGGCCCATGCCGGCCCTTTTCCTTCACTGTTTGAGCAGTAAGGCGTAGCGGGTGCCGATCCACCATAAATAGAAGAACAACCGGTGGCGTTGGCAATCATCATGCGATCACCATACAGTTGGGTGATGAGTTTAATGTAGGGAGTTTCACCACAACCGGCGCAGGCTCCTGAAAACTCGAAGAGGGGCTGGGCAAATTGTGAATTCTTTACATTAGTGGATTTGTCAATCAGGGTGTCTTTGTAAGAAACCTTGCTTATGGCATAATCCCAGTTGGGTATTTCGTGGCGT
>JAUIMD010000400.1 GCA_030433225.1 Bacteroidia bacterium | reverse complement strand
CTGATGGGCGACCATGCCGCGGGCAGCAACAACTGGCATACCGATATTCGCAAGCGCTGGCAAAAGGAGGGCGATAAAACCGAAGTTCCACGCTTAACAGCCAACTACGATACCTACGATGCAGCCACATCAAGTCGCTTCGTTACCAGCAACTCCTTTTTTAACCTTACCAACATGCGTTTGTCGTACCAATGGCCCCGGCAAAGCCTGCAAAAAATTGGCCTTAAAGGTTTAACCCTTTGGATGGCAGGCGACAATATTTTTATGCTGACTTCGCGCAAGGGTTTTGTACCCAATACCAGCGAAAGCGGCAATTCAAGCGCATATACCTACACGCCGCTAAGTACATATTCCATGGGTATAAAAGTTCAGTTTTAATGAGAAAAATACATCAGATGAAAAATAGAATAACCCTATATATCCTTTTATTGGCCGTTGCTCAACAGTTGTTTACGGCCTGTGAGGCAGACTATCTTAATCGCGAACCTTCCGACTACCTTACAGGAGAACAAATTGGGCGTTACGCACCCTTAAATCCCGAAATTGCCCGGGGCCTGATTCGCGGAATCTATTCCAACACCTTTGCATGGGGAACCGGCGGAACCGGCGATCACGACGATTTTGGACAAAAATCCATCGACATTGTTACCGATATGATGGCCGGAGACATGGTGCTTACCGGTAAAACCTACGGCTGGTTTTCGCCCGATTATGAGCTGAATGCCATGAACAGCACCGATAGCCGCGCGCATAAAATATGGCGGTATTATTACCAAATCATTCACGGTTCAAATTTGGTGGTGGATGCTTTTGCTAATGCTGATTCGATAACGGGAGATAACCGTGCCTCATTAGGGCAGGCAATGGCACTCAGAGCCTATGCCTACTTTTACCTGGTAAACCTCTATCAACATCCTTATGCCGATAGCCAAACGGCTTTGGCGCTTCCGGTGTATGTTTCGCAAAACGAGGCTGTAGCTGCACCCCTTTCTTCGGTCGATTCGGTGTATAGCCTGATTACTTCCGATTTGGAACGTGCTTTGCTTTTGCTGGATGGATTTCAGCGAACCAATAAAAATGAGATCAACAGCGATGTGGCAAAGGGGCTGTTGGCCTATGCTTATCTTCATATGGGAAAATACAACGAAGCAGCCGCCCTGGCCACCGAAATTATTGGGGCCGGGACCTACCCCTTAATGAATAAGGAACAGGTGATAGAATCAGGCTTTAATAACGTGCTGATACCCGGATGGATGTGGGGAGTGGACCTTACCATAGACAATACGCCCGGTTTGCCCACCTTTTGGGGGATGATGGACATTTATACCTACAGTTATGCCGGTGCAGGGGATGGAAAGGCCATTGACATTGATTTGTTTAATGCTATACCCGAAAGTGACATTCGTAAACAACAGTTTTTAAACGATGCAAACAATGCGTATTACCTGCATCCCAACAATAAATTTTACGATGCCGGACGAACGATTTTTGGCGATCGCCAGTGGGAAAACGACATTGTATACATGCGTGTGGCCGAAATGTACCTGATAGCCGCCGAAGCCATGCTCCACATCGATACCAATGAGGCAAAAAAAATACTGCGCATGCTTTTGTCTGAGCGTGAAACAGGGGCATCCACCCGAATAAATGGCCTTACGGATGAACAGCTAAAACAGGAAATACACCTGCAATGGCGTATCGAATGCTGGGGCGAAGGCAAAAGTCTGCTGGCCCTGAAACGTTTTAAGGGTACGGTGCAGCGCGGTAGTAACCATAGGGCATTGGCCAATACCACCTATCCCTACAACGATGCACGCATGGTATTTGAAATTCCGGAAAACGAATTAAACAACAATCCACAAATTACAGTGGAGGATATTACAATACAACCTTCAAAAACCAGCCAAATGAGGGCTGTACCATAGTTTTTGTATCGGTTATTTTTAGCAATTCACAGTTTTAGTTTGGGGGCATTTGTGCCCCCTTTTTTTGTGGCTTTGCCTCCGCCAGGCAACATGCCAGTGCATAAAAGAGGCTTGAATATACGCTGATTTGTTGGGGGATTCCAGTTTCAGAAGTGTGGAAAATATCCAAGGGGCGCGGGTATATGGCTCCATTGGGCCATAAAAAAAATCCCGAACAACAGGTGTTATTCGGGATTTTCCTGGCGGAGAGTGAGGGATTCGAACCCCCGGTACCTCGCGGTACAACGGTTTTCAAGACCGCCGCATTCGACCACTCTGCCAACTCTCCATGGTCTGCAACTCATCAGATTTGCGGTGCAAAAGTAGAATATTTTTTAATTCCTGCAAATTATTTTTTGTGCCGCATACATTTATTTCGGAATCTTCAAAAGGGGTAATAAATGGGCTTGGAAACGTTGGTGGCCTGTATCTTGGCAAAGCATTGATTTGCTGCACGAAAGCACTGACGCCTTGAATTGGTATGGGGCGATTAACCGATAACCCGCACATATCCAAAGAGATTTGTATATTTGCGCCGTTTTTAATTCATTTACCATGCTTTTTAGGAAGCAATAACACTACAGGGAAATTAAATCAATTGTATTAATATGAAACTTTTAGAAGGAAAAACAGCCGTTGTAACGGGTGCTGCCCGCGGTATCGGAAAATCTATTGCCATTGAACTGGCTAAAGCCGGAGCCAACATTGCTTTTACCGATTTATCAATTAATGATAACGCACTGGCTACAGAAAAAGAACTGTCAGATTTGGGCGTAAAGGCCAAAGGATATGCTTCGGATGCCAGCAAATACGATCAAACACACGAGGTTGTTGCTGAAATTGCCAAAGACTTTGGAAGCATTGATATTTTGGTGAATAATGCAGGAATAACCAAAGATACCCTCTTAATGCGCATGACCGAGGAAATGTGGGACGCCGTAATAAATGTAAACCTGAAATCGGCTTTTAACTTTACAAAAGCCGTTCAACCCATTATGTTGAAACAACGCAGTGGTTCCATAATTAATATGAGTTCGGTAGTAGGTGTAAGCGGAAACGCCGGTCAAGCCAACTATTCGGCATCAAAAGCCGGAATGATTGGTTTAACAAAATCAGTGGCCAAAGAAGTGGGTTCACGCGGCATTCGTTGTAATGCCATTGCTCCTGGTTTTATTATCACCGAAATGACCGATAAACTGTCGGATGATGTGAAAAAACAATGGGCGGCTTCCATTCCTTTAAAGC
>JAUIMD010000399.1 GCA_030433225.1 Bacteroidia bacterium | reverse complement strand
CGTAGTGAACACTCCGCTGTGTTGCACCCAAACCGGTTGCCGAAACTGCATTTGCCGGGTGCTCCAATACCCAACCGCCAATAGCCCGAAAATAAGAACCGCAGCGGCATAACCGGCAATTTGGTACCAGGCTGCCAGTCGCCGTTTTTTGTACAGGCTGGATTTGTTGGGGTACACAATAGCCGGGTCGGGATGTTGCACGGTGTATGCAAACGCCTGCAACTCTTTTTGTTTTGCCGGACGGGTACTGGTGTACGCCAGCAGTTGTGCATTTTCTTTTGTGGTAGCTTCCTTTTCGATGTAGGCAATGCAGGCCTGCTCAAATTGTGTTGCATCGTCGAGGGCATGCTTTTTTAGCGCTGCTTTCTCCGAAAAAATTACGGCTTCCGGCTCCACCAGGCCCATTTCGCGAATGGCTTCCAGCTCACTGGCCAGGTCAGGATGTTGGGCCAAAAAGGCTTCCACCTTTTGGGCCTCCTCCCGGCTGAGGTTGCCTTCCAGGAAATCAATAAACCATATTTCGTAATTATTTCTGTTAATCATAATGCACCTCCCTTAGCTTAAATCACCACATGAATGGAGCCAATGTATTCCTTTAGTGCCACACGGGCGCGATAGATGTTAATTTTCACCTGCGCTTCGCTCATTTCCAGAATATCGCCAATTTCCTTGTAGCTGTACCCCTCGTAATCGCGCAATAGAATTACACTTTTAAAATGGGGTGGAATCCGGTTTAAGGCCTCTTGCAACACAGCCTTTAAATCGTGCGGGGCAGTTTCTACGCCTTGCTCCGGCACTTCATCGGTTACCGACTCACGCTGTTCCTTTCGTTTTCGGTCGATCACCAGGTTGTGTGCAATTTTAAAAAGATAAGCCTTTGCCTTTTCTGCATCCACTTTGTCGCGGTTTACCCATAAGCGTTCGAAGGAATCCTGCACCACATCCCGGGCTGTGCTCTCGTCCTTTACCATCTTTAACACAAACCGGTATACACGGTCGCTCAAATGGTCTACTGTATGGTTATAATCCGCTACTTTCATTGGGTTGATTCACCTGTTTAACGGGAAGCAAAAACAAAAGTTACAGTTATTTTTCATTTTTTCAGATGGGGGATGTTAAGTGGCACATAATGTGAGGATTATCTGTTGGGGGTGTAAAACTTTCATCAAGGGGATTGAAATCCGAAAAAATTGTATAGATTTGCGACCGCAAAAGCCCAAGTGGCGGAATTGGTAGACGCGCTAGTTTCAGGGACTAGTGTTCGCAAGGACGTGCAGGTTCGAGTCCTGTCTTGGGCACTCTAAGGGTTTATTTTCAGTTAGTTACGGAAAATCATAACCTAAGACATACCCCAAAATAAAACCCCATCAAAATTATTATTGATGGGGTTTTTGCTTATTTGAAACAATCCAAACTAGAAAAACAGCCGATATAACGAAGCAAGTTTGTTTAATTTTTCGTTGAGAATTTTCTTTTCCTCCTTGTTGATTTCTAAATCAATCACTTTCGTGTATTCTTTTCTTAGAACTTCATCTTTCATAATGGCGGGGAGTATCTTCTCTACAACGCCTGGAATGTGAAAGACCGAATACCAAGGTATTCTAATATCGTTTGTTCGTCTATCATAAAATATAGATATATAGGCGGTATTGTAGTCAGTACCGGGTAAAGTCAAATCAAAAAATATACCGGTTTCAAATTCTTTACGAACTTCTACTTTTAGTTCTTTTAAAATTTCTTCTTTCATAGTTTCCTTCTTTAAATTTTAAAAGGGCACCATTATTTGATGCCCTTTCGCACCAATTAAAAATCATGAAACGCAAATCCGCGTTTCTAAAAAAACAACCTGCAATTACAATATGTCTTTTACCGCTGAGAACCTATAAGGGTTGGAAACGGCAATGTCTATAAACGCATCAATTTGAAGCTCTAACTCCCCGTAGCTCTTGCGAGTGTAAGGGTCACTAGTCAGGTCAAGGCCGCCCCATTGTCCAATCAATAAACTATCCCATGATCCAAAAATCATGGCCGATAGAATACCGGAACTACCTCCTTTAGTCAGGTTGTTTGGGACCGCGTTGGTATCCAATACTTTTTTACCATTTAAAAGGCCGTTTTCATCAATCAGATATTTGGCGGTTCCTGCAACCTTTTCAGTTGTCTTAAGTGCACCAATTACCGTTGAGTTGGTTAAATACCCCTGTTTCATTCCAGATCCATTGGCCTTGTTAACTTCGGTTTCCAGTTTAACGATATCATCCCACGTTAAACTGGCTCCATCAGGGTCGCCCGCAACCACACTTTTAATGTTGGCGGTTGATAGTATCCCGGTTGGGTTGGCACCTGATCCGCTTCCACTTATGGCAGCTTGTTCGATGCCTAATGATATGGCGCTTGTGAATTCGTCTATTATCAGTCTCTCGATGTCAGCCGAACTTTGATACAAAAGTTGCTTACTTACGGCACCTAGACAGCCTAGGCGATGAGGACTCATTTTTTTATTTGCAAAATCAATTTTTGTTTTTGTGATAGCATCCCCCTCGGCTACAAATTCTGCAGTAAAAGCACCAGGCGTTACTAGTGGCAAGTCGCCAGTAAGACCAGTTAAAAACCGTGCGCCCAATTGAGTTAAGACTAATTTATTTTTTAAGGCCACAATAAGGTTTAATGATGAATCCTGAACCAGGTATCCACCGTCGGCAGGGGTTGTAACATTTTGCCCGGTACTTGCTCGATTTAAAACAATGGAAGGAATTCCAAAGCCTTTGAGCTTTTGACCTAATGCAGTTATTTCGGAACGTGCCTCCTGGTTCATTTCGCTCTCTATTCCGTCCATCGGAATTAAGTTTGCAGACATAAGCAATGCCCGGCTAAAACTGTATTTTGAAAGGTCGCGTTCATCTCCTACTGAAAGGCCTTTATCAACAGGAATGCCATATTTCATAGCATTTTCAGCCTGTTTTTGCTCCTTCGCAACTTCATCCATTATTTGGTATGAAAGTTGGTCTATGTTTTTTTCTAGTGTGTTTAATAAATCTTTATCAACGATTGAGAGTTCTTTTTTAAGGGACAATTCTTTTAGTTCCTTAAAATAGGAAGCGCGCTTTTGTTTTAGTTCGTCTGATTTTCGCATGTCGTCAAAAATTATGATTATAAATATATTTTAGTCTGTAATATTTTTGTAATGGAGAGAGTTCTTCCGGTTGCTGT
>JAUIMD010000398.1 GCA_030433225.1 Bacteroidia bacterium | reverse complement strand
CACCCGCCTGCGCTTTGGTATCGGCAACGATTTTTCGAAGGGACAGCAGGTGAATTTTGTACTGGGCAAATGGGAAGTGGATGAATGGGAGGCCTTGCAACCCCGGTTTGAGGTATGTGCAGAAATTATCAGGTCTTTTGGGACCATCGGTCTTGAGAAAACCATGAACCTGTTTAACAACAAATGAGCGAAGTAGCCGAGGTACGCATCGATAAATGGCTGTGGGCAGTTCGCCTGTTTAAAACCCGTAGCCAGGCTTCCGAAGCCTGCAAAAAGAGGCAGGTAATGGTGGAGAACTCCCCGGTAAAGTCGAGCAGAAACATTAAACCGGGAGACATTGTCCAGCTTAAAAAACCTCCTGTAATATACAGCTATAAAGTACTACAGGTCACTGAAAAACGCATGGGAGCCAAGCTGGTTCCTGACTTTTTAAAGGACGTTACCCCGGCCGACCAGCTTGAAATATTGGAATTACAAAAAATAAACCTGCACTTAAATCGTACGAAAGGAACAGGCCGCCCAACGAAAAAAGACCGCAGAGATCTGGAGGATTTCTTTTCCGACTAAATCAAAATCAATTCATCCACAACATGTTAATCGCACAACAAAAAAAGAAGGAAAACATTGCCGAATACCTCATTTACATGTGGCAGGTGGAAGACATTATACGTGCTTTTCAGCTCGATATGGAACAAATACGGCAGTTTATTATTGACAAATACGAGGTGGATGAAGACACTAAAAATGCCATATACACCTGGTATAATGAACTAATTGACATGATGCGCATTGAAGGGGTTAAAGAAAAGGGCCACCTTCAAATTAACCGGAATGTTTTGGCACAGCTGGAGGAGTTAAGCCACGAGTTGTTACAATCCAGAAAAGAACTCAACTACCAGCAACTTTTTTTTAAAGCTTCGCAGGATTTGGCCGAGATGGGTAAAAAATCCAACATCAGCTTGGAGAAGCCCATAGAAATTGCTTTCAACTTCTTGTATGGGGTACTTACCATGCGCCTGAAAAAACAGGAAATCAGCCAGGCAACCCTCGATTCTCAAAAAAGAGTTCAGGAGCTTATCGCGGCACTTGCCTACAAATTCCACCACCCTCCTAAAGACGATGAATAAGAGACCATTGGGCTTCTGCCAAATTTTGCAGTAGCCCACCTAATAATTCGCAATTTGTATTTTGAAAAACAGAAATTTCATATTACTTTTGCAAACCATTTTGGACGTAAAAAAATAAAATAAAAATATAAGGTTATGAAACAAGGAATTCACCCGGAAGATTATCGTGAGGTTGTATTCAGAGATATGTCAAACGATGAAATGTTTATTACCAAATCTACGGTAAGAACAAAAGAGACTGTTGAGGTAGACGGAGTTGAATATCCGTTGGTAAAAGTGGAAATTTCTAACACTTCTCACCCATTTTACACGGGTAAGATGAAACTTGTAGATACTGCAGGACGTGTTGATAAATTCCGCAACCGCTACAAAAAACACATGGACGCTAAAAAAGCGAAATAAAAAAAGCCCCTTTAAAGGGGCTTTTTTATTGCCTTATTTTTTCAGCAGCTTAAAGCTGTATTGTTCCTTATTTGAGGAAACCCTGCAAATGTACATTCCTTCCCGCAAACCATCCAACCCATTAATAACAAACGTACCCTGCGAAGCAACAAACTGTGTGGCAAACCAGCGTTTCCCGGTAAGCGCAAACACCTCCACCACATAACGTGTATTGTTGGATAACTGTTCTACAAACAGCTGCTGCAAAAACGGGTTAGGATACACCCGAACCTCTTTTTTCACGCCCGTTACTGTTGCAATTGCAGTGGGCGTGGCATTATACAAATACCACACTTCATCATCGGTAAGTGCATCGTTATAAATAATCAATTCATCTAAACTTCCCGGGTAAGGGTTGTCAAAATTGGTATTCCTGTTTCCAATTATTAAGTCATCGGTTTCGCCAATGCTTCCGGTATTGTCGGTGGCCTCTGCAATTTTTTCACCATCCATATACACTTTTAATCGGCGAGAAGCCACATCGCGCACGCAAGCGAGGTGATGCCATTCGTTATCGAACCATTCACTGGCATCAACATCAGCCGTTGATTTGGTGGAGTTGTCATCCACCCCAAAGGTGAGAATCGAATTTTTATATTGAATCCCCATCCACTTGCCGGTACCACCGCCAGAGGAGGCGTGGGTTCCTTTATGCAACAGGTACGAATCGGGCAACGATCCACTTGACTTAAACCAAAGGGAGATGGAAAAAGCATTGCGATTGAACAAAAGGTCGCGATAATGTGGTACCGCCATGCGGTAATTGCTGGCACTGCTTCGCAGAAACAAGGCATTGTTACGATATCCCGGCGACCAGGAAGGAGTAAAGCCAACTGCAACAGCATCTTGTGTACCGCTAACATTTTTGGCTACTTCTCCGCTCTCTTCGTCAAACGGGAAATAAAGCAGCTTTTCTAATGGAGCATCTGACGTGGTAAACGCCCAAACTTCTCCGTTACTACTCCCCAAATCATTGGTAGCAGCAACTTGCCAATAATAGGTGGTTGATGGCAGTAAATCGCCAACATTAATGGTATACTCACGAATACCTGTTGCCACTTTTTGCAGTTGATCGGGGGACGTCCCAAAGGCCACGTCAAACAACAAAGTGCCACCCAATGAAGGCGTTGTATTTTCCCAGGCCAACAGCACATTGTTTAGCACACGTAAGGTGCTGTTATGCGCAGGTGCCGGCTGAGATGAAGGTACCGGGGGCACCGCGGCAAACTGGGTTTGGGCGGCAATCTCTTCCGTAAAGGCCGATTCTGCATCTGCCCCAACCGCTTTTATGCTAAAGTAATAAGTCGTTCCACTTTCAAGCCCCTCAACCAGCGTTGAAGTTGCATCCCCGGCTATTTCTACGGTTTGATCCAGGTTTCCTTCCGTTTTACCATAAACTACCACAGTTTATCGGCATCTGTTTCGTCCAATGTCCATGCCAGGCCTATGCTGTTTTTGCTGCTGCTAGTGCTTCTTACATTTAGTGGATATTTTAAAAATGGGTACGCTTCCGATATGGAATGAATGTAATTTTCAATATTCACATATCCATTGGCATGCATTACCATGGCATCATCTACAGTTTTATCCGTACCGTTGGCATCTTCCCAATCATCGGGCATGCCGTCTCCATCGGTATCTGC
>JAUIMD010000397.1 GCA_030433225.1 Bacteroidia bacterium | reverse complement strand
CACACCGACAATCGCAGACTGCATCCTGCATGGGACTCGCTTTGTTTCGATTACCATCGCGAAGAAACTTTGCGCTTTTTGCTCTCGAACTGCCGCTATTGGATTGAAGAATTTAATTTTGACGGATACCGTTTTGATGGAGTTACCAGCATGTTGTACCACAACCATGGGCTGGAAAAAGCGTTTACGCAATACAGCGATTACTACGATGGCGGACAAAACGAAGATGCCATTGTGTACCTCACCCTGGCCAATGAACTAATTCACCTTCTTCATAAAGATGCCATTAGCGTGGCGGAAGAAATGAGCGGAATGCCCGGACTGGCTGCTAAAGTGGAAGATGGCGGTATTGGTTTCGATTACCGCATGGCCATGGGAATTCCCGACTTCTGGATAAAAATGATTAAGGAAAAGAAGGATGAAGACTGGAATGTTTCCGGCATATATTACGAACTCACCAACCACCGTGCCGAAGAAAAAACCATCAATTATGCCGAATCGCACGACCAGGCACTGGTAGGCGATAAAACCATCATTTTCAGGTTAATTGACAAGGAAATGTATTGGCACATGCAAAAGAATGACCACAACGGCGTGGTGGCCCGGGGCATGGCCATGCATAAAATGATTCGGCTCATTACGGCTTCCACCATTTCAGGTGGCTATTTAAATTTTATGGGCAACGAATTTGGCCATCCCGAATGGATCGACTTTCCGAGAGAAGGCAATAACTGGTCGTTTAAACATGCCCGCCGCATGTGGAGCCTGGTAGATAATGACTTACTGAAGTACAAGCAACTGAATGCCTTTGATGCGGATATGATTCAGCTGCTTTCGGGGGAAGATGCCTTCGCCCAATCGTACTCGGGCGTTAAGGTGAGCAACGAAGGAGACCAGGTGCTGGTATTTCAGCGCAAAAACCTGTTTTTCGTTTTCAATTTCAGTCCGGTGAATTCCTACTCCGATTACGGCTTTGTAACCGATCCGGGCAAATATAAAATCGTGCTCAATTCTGATCATCCAAAGTATGGAGGGTACGGATTAATTGACGACCAAATGATGTATTACAGCCTGCTTGAGCCCGAGCCTAAACCCTTACCTGCCGCTACACCTAAAGGCAAGAAAAGCAAGAAAGAAACGGCACAGCCCAAACCGGATACACCTAAAAAACACTGGCTGAAAATCTACATTCCGGCCCGTTCATGTTTTGTATTGCGAAAAGTGGAATCTTAAAAGGTGTTCTTTTACACTATTTACTGACGAGGCTCTATCTGCAAAATTATACGGTCCAAAATACGTTGGGCTGTGGTTACACTATCCAAATCAGAAAACAGCTCACCGGTTTTACCGGAGTGGTGACCATGCCCGGCCAGTTGTAGAAAAAAGTAACGGCTTTGCTTTAAATCCTGGGCAGAAACTTTGGCAGAATAGACCAGCGAGGGCTGCCCTACTTTTCCACTGCCCGAGTAAACGGTATCGTTCGGGAAGGCTTCTTTGGTGTAAAATTCGTTCCAGTCAAACGATTGGTTTACTTCCAAAAACACGGTGAATCCGTCCAGGTCATCCATCTGTGCCGACGATTTTACAATGAAATTGGTATTGGGAGTAGCACCGGAAACTCCATCTAAATCAGGTGCTTCCCCTAAGGGCACATACAGGCCATCTTCCGCCTTAATGTTACGTTGGTGCGCCCAAAACGGCAATGCCTCGGGCCTGCGTACAATGCCCCGCCCCCAGCTGCTGCCGTTGTATACGTTTTTAAACACACTGCTTGACATGGAGTTAGACACATAGAGGGTTTTGATGTAAGTTCCGGCCGAATCGCCCAACCAAACAGCAAATTGCGGATGACGAAAAGCCTCACCCTTCCTGGCCTCCACCCAAATCTGGTAATCGCCCAGTGAATCTTTTACGGCAATGGTCTGGTAATCAAACGATGCTTCTGTTTTGCCTACCTGACTGTTTCTAAACGCATTTCCCCAATTGTACAAGGCACTAAAGCCAGGCACATCGGTATATACTGCCACAGAAATACCTACAGCCAGGACTGCAATAAACCAGGGATGTAGCTTTTTATTGAATTTGAGGCCTTTACCGGTAAGGTACATGCCCAATATGCGCTTGTTGTTAACAAAATGAAACAGAATAAACACCAGGGTTAGCAGCCCCATAAGCGTGTGCACGGCCACCACATTTTTACTAAAGGGGGTAAAAAACATCACTATTCCCGTTCCACCCAAAAGGATGAACAATACGAGAAGAATATTGGCCAGAAGTCTGCGATCCATCGTGCTTGGTTTTAAGTTTTATAGCGGATAAAAATAGAATATAGGTGGGATTTTTTCAACACTTCCACCCAATACTTCACAAGAATGGAGCATGGAAACAGGGCGGGCTGACAAAACAGAACAGGGTATAGAAAATAAAAAAGGCATTGGTAAACAATGCCTTTTTCAATATTCTTCTTCGTTAAAGAAAAAATCGTCTTTGCTTGGATAATCAGGCCAAATGTCATCTATGCTTTCAAACAATTCACCTTCTTCTTCAATTTCATTTAAATTTTCGATGACTTCAAGCGGTGCACCGGAGCGCATGGCAAAGTCAATCAGTTCGTCCTTGGTTGCAGGCCAGGGAGCATCCTCTAAATTTCTAGCGAGTTCTAATGTCCAATACATTTTCTGAGGGTATTTAAGGTTAAAAAACTCAGATTTATAATTGCTGCAAAAGTAGAAGAAAAAATGAAAAAATCAAGAGGGCTACCATGGAATTTCTTCGTGCCCCGATTTTTGCGCTAAATGCCTGGCCAGCACAAAAAGAAAGTCGGATAACCGGTTCACAAAACGGATTACTTTTTCATCTATCGGGTAGTGCTCAGCTATGCGAATAATGTTTCGCTCTGCCCTGCGACAAACAGTTCGCGCAATGTGGGTTGCCGAAACCTGCACACTGCCACCGGGCAAAATAAATTTTGTAAGTGGAGCCAGATGTTTGTCGTAGGCATCAATTTGTTTTTCAATGGCGGCAATGTCATCAGGGCTTACAATGGTTTTTTCGCGCAACTCGGTTTCACTTTGATCGGTGGCCAGGTATCCACCAACAGCAAACAGCTTACGCTGCAAAAACAGTATAAACTGCGCGTCGTCCTCATGCATGGGGTAGGCACGTATCATGCCCAAATGAGCGTTTAATTCATCAATGGTACCGTAGGCCTCCAGCCGCCAG
>JAUIMD010000396.1 GCA_030433225.1 Bacteroidia bacterium | reverse complement strand
CAAACTTATTGAGGCAAACACTACCATTCCTACTAAAAAGTCAGAAACCTTTACAACCGCAGCCGACAATCAGCCTTCGGTAGAAATTCATGTACTACAAGGTGAGCGTCCCATGGCCAACCAAAATAAAACCATTGGCCGTTTCCACCTCGATGGAATTCCACCATCGCAACGCGGTGTTCCACAAATTGAGGTTTCTTTTGACATTGATGCCAACGGTATTTTACAGGTACATGCCAAAGATAAATCAACCGGCAAGGAGCAAAGCATCCGCATCGAGGCTTCTTCAGGATTGTCTGAAGATGAAATCAAGCGCATGAAAGAAGAGGCTGCTGCCAATGCAGAATCGGACAAGCAGGCCAAAGAAAAAATTGACAAACTGAACGCCGCCGACGGTATGATTTTCCAAACCGAAAAACAACTGAAAGAGTTTGGAGATAAATTACCAGCCGATAAAAAAGAGCCCATCGAAGCAGCTTTAAACAAACTTAAAGAAGCGCATAAAGCTCAGGACATTGCAGCCATTGATACTGCCATGAACGAGTTAAATACCATTTTCCAGGCAGCTTCGCAGGAAATGTACAACCAAAGCCAACCACAGGGCGATGCCAATGCAGGACAGCCAACTGCTGATGCAGGGCAAAACAGCAAAGGTGACGACGAAGTGACTGATGTTGATTTTGAAGAAGTAAAATAATCCTGTTTTAAGGGATAGCAGGGAGGGTAATCCGTTGGGGTTACCCTCTTTTATTTTCAGGATGGAAACAGCACGTGCGTCCCAAATTAAAACCACAATTTAGATTACACACAGCCCCGGTTGAACGTACCCATTAGCAATCGGCCCCGCCCAATGCCCCCGTTCCAAACAAAAGAAGGGTACTTTTCTCATTTATTTTCAAGCTTTTCCTCCCTCCATCTTGCCGTATAAAAACCGCAAAAGCCGGCATTCCCTGTTGCTTACATCCGAAAATCCGAAAATATTTTAATTTAGTCTGGAATTGGTAAACAAAGCAAGTAAAATCATGTTTTATTCATTAGACGAAATTTAAATACGAAATAGTACTATCACAGGATGGACGCAATTAAAAAAAAGCTGAAAGAAAAAGGTCTTGAAAAGGCCGAAATTCTAAAAAAACTAATAAAAGACCACGGAAATACAGTAATTCAGGAAACCACCATGGCCCAGGTTTTAACGGGTATGAAAGGGGTGGTGGCACTATTAACAGAAACCTCTAGTCTGGATCCCAAAGAAGGCATTCGCTACCGGGGATACACCATACCTGAAGTTCGTGAAAAACTCCCAAAACTTACCGAAGACGGTGAGCCCTTACCCGAAGGTTTGTTTTATTTATTGTTGATGGATGAAATTCCAACATTGGATGAAGTAAAGCAAATCAGTTATGAGTGGAGCAAAAGAGCCCACGACATTCCGCAGTATGTGTTTGATGTAATTGATGCGGTGCCCAAAGATGCACATCCCATGATTCAGCTGAACACAGCAATTTTGGCCATGTCGTTGCAATCGCAATTTCGTAAGGCCTACGAAGGTGGAATGGATAAAAAAGATTTCTGGGATCCGATGTTTGAAGGCGTAATGGACCTGATTGCCCGTTTACCGGTAATTGCAGCATACATCTATCGCAGGGTGTACCACAATGCTGATTATATTTCCGCCGACCCTACCCTGGATTGGGCTGCAAACATGGCGCACATGATGGGCTTTAAAGACCAGAACGTACACCGCTTAATGCAATTGTATGCTATCGTACATGCCGACCATGAAGGTGGCAATGTTTCGGCACACACTACTCACCTGGTAGGTTCTGCACTTTCGAATCCATACTACAGCTTTGCGGCAGGAATGAACGGATTGGCAGGCCCCTTGCATGGCATGGCAAACCAGGATGTAATGCATTGGCTGGATAAATTATTATTTTTCTCAGGAACCGATACTCCTAACAAAGAACAGGTACGTGCTTTTGCCTTAAAAACACTGGACGAAGGAAATGTAATTCCCGGTTTTGGGCATGCAGTATTAAGAAAAACAGACCCACGTTACACGGTACAATTGGATTTTGCCAATAAGTACGTACCCGATGCCAAATACATAAAACTGGCCAACAACATTTACGAAGTAGTGCCTGATGTTTTATTGGCTACCGGAAAAGTGAAAAACCCGTATCCTAATGTAGATGCAATTTCGGGATCCCTGTTATCCAGTTTTGGACTGACGCAGCACGGTATTTATACCGTAATGTTTGGCGTATCCCGTTCCATCGGTGTGCTTTCTTCATTGGTAATTGACCGTTTATACGGTTTACCCATTGAGCGACCAAAATCACACCCGCTTGAATTCTTCATGAAAAAGGCAGGAATTAAAAATGCTTATTGGCGCGCAATGACAAATGCGGCAAAAGCAATTGCTGGCCAAAGACGTGGGGGAGGCATGGGTCGATAAATTAACCGTGAGTATATTTATTAAAAAACAACGCCCTTTTATAAAAAGGCAAAAGAGTCATTTCGCATTGAAATGACTCTTTTTTATTTTCGAACCAATGTTATATACGAATACGCAAAATCTGTTTTCTCGCCCTGCTTAATGTCGAGCCGCTCTACCTCATTCCATTGCGACCAGTCAATCACCGGAAAATAGGTGTCGGCATCCAACGTTTTATGAACTACGGTAAGGTACAACTTATCCACATAGGGTAAAAACGCCTTGTACACCTGGCCACCTCCTATCACAAAAGCCTCATCCTCATCCCTTACAGCTTTGGCTACTGCCTGTACCGAGTGCAGTACTTCACATCCCTCAAATTGCGCCTTTGCATCCTTCGACAATACAATATTCCGCCGATTTACCAGGGGCCATTTGGGTAAACTCAACAAAGTTTTTCGTCCCATTATTACGGTGTGCCAGCTGGTTATTTCTTTAAACCGCTTTAAATCCCCCGGAATATAGGTAAGGAGGTCGTTGCCTTTACCAATGGCAAAATCCCGGGTAATGGCCACTATAATGGAAAGATTCTTCATATGCTTACACAGAAATGGCTCCTTTAATATGTGGGTGCGATTGGTAATTTTCTAAGGTAAAATCCTCGTAAGAAAATCCAAAAATATCGCTTGAGTCCTCTCACAGGCGAATTTTTCGGTATCAAGAAAACACTCTTAATGTCTTTATTCTCATTGATTAATATCCCACTTCTAGGAACCCTGACATTACTTAGAAT
>JAUIMD010000395.1 GCA_030433225.1 Bacteroidia bacterium | reverse complement strand
TGCACAACTTGAAATTGCGATTCACCAGTTTGCCAAACGCCAAATGACCTGGTTCAGAGGTATGGAACGCAGAGGAATAAAACTGCATTGGTTGGATGCTACCTTACCCATGGTTGACAAAATTGCTCAAATTGAAACATGGCTGAACCATTAATATCGGAACAATTCCCTTATGCATGACCCAAAAGAACACTTAAAAAAACTGGCCAATACAAAAATGCCGTTCGGAAAATACAAAGGACACTACCTGGTAAATATTCCCGAACCCTACTATGTTTGGTTTCGTCAAAAGGGGTTTCCACCCGGAAAATTGGGGGATATGTTGCAGGAGATGTACGAAATTAAAGCGAATGGACTGGAGGGGTTGATTCGTCCGTTAATTGAAAAGCCGTAAATCCCACTAAAAAAGAAGGGTAACCATGGGTGCTTATTTGTTATAATTTCTTAAATAAAAGAAACGGACTTTTATTTTTTTTGTTATTTGGAATAAATCCAAATTGAAAAAAATATGAAAGGCTTTAAAATTTACATCCCACTGGCTTTATTTGGCATGTTTACGCTGTTATCTGCTACTTTGCGCAGTAACGGTTCTCCCGGTAAAAAAACAGGTTCTCCGCTTGATGGAGGTTCGTGCACGGATTGTCATGGAGGGGCAGTTTCCACCGTAAACTGGATTTCGACCAATATTCCAAAGTCAGGCTATAACCCGGGCGAAACATATGTTGTAACGGCAGAGGCACTAGGAAGTACTCCGCGTATTGGATTCGAAATTACGGCTGAAAACGGTTCGGCCAAGCAAGGTACTTTTGCGGTGACAGATGCAAGCAGAACCAAACTGACCAATGCATCCAAGGCCATAACACATACCCTGAGCGGTTTAACCCCTTCGGCGGGTAAAAATACCTGGGAAATGAACTGGACTGCACCGGCGGCCGGTACCGGAAATGTAACCTTTTATGCGGCTTTTAATGTGGCCGATGGAAATGGAGGAACCTCCGGCGACCAGATTTTTGCCAGCACACTTCAGGTAAGCGAAAACCTTTCGACCAATGTAAATAACGTATCGATTGCAACATTTACCGTAACCCCGAATCCTAATCGCGGAAACTTTACCATTCAATCGGAAGAAACCATTTTACGGGTGGATATGTATAGTTTAACCGGTCAGCACATTCAAAGCTTGGCGGCTAATCAGCGTCAGGTTACGGTCAATATTTCCAACCAAACCCCGGGCATGTACCTGGTAAAAATTAATACGGAAAAAGGACAGTGGGTGCAAAAAGTTAAGGTTCAATAAACAAATGGATGTATGAAAATTTTAGGTGTTTTGTGCAGTATCGCCGTGCTATTATTGACCGGTATTCGCTGTACTTCAGATAATGAGAAGGAATATTACGGCGGTTTGGATTGCGATACCCTTCAGGTGTCTTATAGCCAGGTAATTGATCCGATATTGGACAGAAACTGCAACGCTTGCCATTTTACGGGCAGCAATGGTACCGGCGTGTCGTTAGAGAACTATGCCGATGTAAAAAAGGTGGTGGATAACGGGCGTTTGCTGGGCGCCATAAAACACGAGCCCGGGTTTGCCCCCATGCCCCAGGGAGGAGATTTGGATGATTGCAGCATTTCTAAAATTGAGGCGTGGGTTAATAAGGGAGCACCGAATGACTAAAATGAAGCATACCATGAAAAAGAAAATTGTTGTTCTGCTGGTCGCTTTGGGGAGCAGTTTACCAGGCATTTTTGCTCAGGACTCGTCGGATACTCGCATACGTGACTTAACCATTAATCCGTTTTTTTCTACCCGCATTATTAATTCACACTCGGTAGAACAGCCTAAAAAAGGTGAAATGGAGTTCAGAATTTCCCACCGTTTTGGCCAGATAAACGGAGGGGCGTATGAACTGTGGGGGCTCGACCAGGCTACCACCCATTTCAGTCTCGAATACAATCCTATTCAACGCCTTACCGTGGGGGTGGGACGCAGCAATTACCTGAAAACATTTGATGGATTTGTAAAATTGAATGTGCTGCATCAACAAACCGGTTTAAAAAATATACCGCTTTTTGTTACCTATTTAGCAAGTACCGAATACCATTCCATTAAAACAGAAATACCTGATTTTAACAATGCGCACCGTTTTAATTTTACGCATCAATTATTATTGGCCCGTAAATTTGGGGATGTATTGAGTGTGCAGTTAATGCCAACATTGGTACATAAAAACCTGGTTGAAGACCCTGGCATGAACAATAACATACCTGCGGTAGGTTTTGGTGGACGGGTAAAAGTATCTAAAAAAGTATCCATTAACTGGGATACCTATTGGGTGGATCATGGAGATGTGCCAGAAGATCTGGAGTTTTTTATGCCCGTGGCAGTTGGAGTTGATATTAAAACCGGCGACCATGTTTTCCAGATTATGCTGTCTAATTCATTGCCCATGCGGGAAGCAGGCTTTATAACAGAAACTACCGGAAAAGAAATTCATCTGGGATTCAATATTTCACGGATGTTTTCGGTGCACTACTGATTTCTTTTATCTGGCAACTTCTAAATTATTCGTCGCTGTTAAAAGTCCCTACTACATTTGATTATTTATAAGTATCATGTAAACGTTGATTGGTTCAATACCGTTGAACTTTAAATACATTTTCCCTACATTTGGTTAAATTCAAAAAACTAGAATATGAAAAAGGGTATTTCGATTGTTGTATTGTGTTTATTTTTTGTGGCGGCAGCGCAGGCCGGCGATGGGTTATTGAGTTTTGGATTAAAAGGTGGGTTGAATTTTCCCAGTTTAAACGCGCAGGATGGTGCCCCCACATTAGATAGTAAAACCGGTTTTCATGCCGGTGCAATGGTAAAGGTTAATGTAATTCTGTTGGATGTGAAGGGTGAAGTATTGTATTCACAAACCGGTTTTGAAGGTCCTTCAGGAGAAGACATCAAAAACTCCTACCTGCAGATTCCTATTACAGCCGAATTAGGCCTATTAAAAATTTTAAGCATCCATGCAGGTCCTCAGTTTAATTACCTGGCAAACTCTAAACTTTCGGGAGATGACATTAAAGATCAGGTAGAAGATGGCAGCTTTAGCTTTGTGGCCGGGGCAGGAGTGCATTTGGGATCGTTGGAAATAATCGGGCGTTTTTTTTTCCCGTCGGGCTATAAGTTTAACGAAGTTGGGGAAGCCGCCAAGGAATATAAAAATAGTAATATTCAACT
>JAUIMD010000394.1 GCA_030433225.1 Bacteroidia bacterium | reverse complement strand
GTATCCCTCCGGTTTTAGCGATCGGCCAAAAAGTGCAATGTTCATTCTATCTGCAAGATTTTTGTAAAGGTATAAGTTTTATTGAAGTGAACCAGATACGCGGTGTGAATTAAAGCGGTGGGTCCAATGGCGGCTTTTGCAGCAAAATACGGCGAAATATACCACCAAAGTTAGCCGGTTTATCGGCCACAACAGCGAGGCTGGTGTGCGATACCAGTTCTTCTATTTTACGGTTAATGTCACTAAAAAGTAGCTTGGTAAACTGGTTAAGCAGTATGCGTAACGGACCAGCGGTTTGGGTTTTTGGTAAAAACTTATCCAACACGGCAATGGTACCGCCGTGCTTTACTACACGCTCCGCTTCCTTAATTGCAGCCACAGGATCAGGTATTACTGCCAAAATCAGGTGTAAAATCACCACATCAAAACTGTTGTCTGCAAAGGTTAGTTGTTGTCCGTCCATTACCAGTAACTGTGGGTGGATGCCCAGACGTTGACTTCGCTTTTTCATTTTTTGCACCATAGAGGGGGTAAGGTCCGTGGCTGTCACCCTCACTCCTTTGGGAAGCAAGGGTAAATCCAAACCGGTTCCACCGCCAACAAGTAAAACGCTGGTGCCGGTGGTAAGCTGTAAACTTTCAATGGATTGTTGGCGCGAGTGCTGCAAAACCTGCGCCAGGTAATCGTACACCGGGGTGTAGATGGTGTATCGTATTTTATTGATAAAGTTGGTGTTAAAGGGCATAAATTTCCTTTTTTTCAGGTTCAGCACTATATGCAAAGATGTTCAGAAAAGTAGTGTTCCCCAAAAAGTAAACTGATTTTTCACTGTCGTCTTACGTGCTTTAGTGCATGGTACATTATGTTATTTTAACTGAATTTAAATTAATATAGTTGTAATTTATCGGGTCAAAAAAACGTCAAATAAACAGTATACAGTATGGAAAAAAAAGTAATTGCGGTAGTTGGTGCTACCGGTGCACAAGGTGGTGGGCTGGTGAAAGCCATTCTGAACAGTGGTGGAAATGAATTTGCAGTACGTGCCATTACGCGGGATGCTACGTCCGATAAAGCGAAGGCACTTAAAGCATTGGGAGCAGAAGTGGTGAGCGCGGATGTAGCCGATAAAGAAAGCCTTACACAGGCCTTTAACGGGGCCCACGGAGCTTTTTGTGTCACCTTTTTTTGGGAACATTTTTCGCCCGAAAAGGAATTGGAACATGCTCGGAATATGGCGGAAGCCAGCAAAAAGGCAAACGTTCAACATGTTATTTGGTCTACCCTTGAGGATACGCGAAAATGGGTGCCGAACGATGACCCCACTATGCCAACCTTGATGGGAAAATACAAGGTGCCTCATTTTGATGCCAAGGGAGAGGCCAACCATTTTTTTGAAGAATGCGGCACCCCCTATACCTTATTAAATACGTCCTTTTATTGGGATAATTTCATCTTTTTTGGCATGGGTCCACAAAAAGGAGAAGATGGAACCCTGGGCATAACGTTTCCGATGGAGGATAAAAAGTTACCCGGCATAGCTGCTGAAGATATCGGCAAATGTGCGTTTGGGATTTTTAAAGCAGGAACAAAATACCAGGGAAAAACCGTAAGTATTGCCGGTGAACACCTTACCGGGAAACAAATGGCGCAGGAGTTTTCAAAAGTACTTGGGGTTCCGGTGCGATACAATGCGGTGCCGGCAGAGGTTTACAGAGGGTTCGGTTTTCCGGGAGCAGAAGATTTGGGGAGTATGTTTAAGTTTAAGGCGGATTACGAATCGTATTTTTGCGGAGCCAGAAATATTGAAGAAAGCAGGGCACTGAACCCCGGATTACTCACATTTGCTGATTTTCTTCAAAAAAACAAAGACCAGCTTACAGCCGGATAAAGCGTATACAGCATTCTTTTGAACCGGGTTTATCCCGGTTTTTTTGTACCGAATGGTTAGTTGCCAATGTGTATTTTTAGAGTTACAGCCTCTTCACCAGTGTAAAACTGCAGCATGTAAATCCCCGGCCTAAGCCCATGTACGGGAATTGTATTGGTGTTGTTTTCGAGAGTTCCGGCCAATATCTGCTTGCCATTCAGGGTAAAAAGGGTGTAGTTTCCGGCACTAACTCCGTTTTGCAAATGAATGTACAATGTACCGCGTGTTGGGTTTGGGAATAACAGGGGGAGTTGATGATGTGTACGTTCATGGAGCGTGGTAACCGTACTATGTTTGGATATTAACCAAAGATCCGGGTCAAACTCCAGCAGTTCAATGGTTTCCTTCATAGGTACGGTAAAGTGTTGCCCGTTATGGGTATGGTGCAAGCGCAACAGTACCGTGTCGGATGAGGTGTACACTTTTATCGGTACGTGTGCCGAAAAAAACTCAATGCTGGGGTGGGACGTTTCCTGTTCTATGGTAAGGTACAAACTATCCTTGCTTTGGTGCCATGAGGTGTAATAGATGGGGTAACCCTCACCGTAATACCACTGATCAAAAAAACCGGAAAGTAGCGTGTCACCGGCCAATTCCAGGTGTTCTACCAGCAGTTGCTGACTTGTAAAACCGTATTGTAAACGTTCATCGGCCAGGTAACTTCGAATGCCCTTAAAAAAAGCAGTGTCGCCCAATTCCCAGCGCAACATACGCAATAGGTAGGCTCCTTTACCATAGCTGAGGCGTCCGCTAAAAATACGGCTAACATCCGTTGTGTCGGGCACATACACCGACCCATCGGGCTTACTGACGATACTTTGCAAGCGTACATCGTAAAAACGCCGATACAGTGATGGATGCAGGTGCTCGTAACACAAACCGGTTAAAAAAGTGGCAAAACCTTCGTTGAGCCATATGTCGTGCCAGCTATTTAAGGTTACATAATTTCCAAACCACTGATGCGCCAGTTCATGGGCTACAAGCTCAAAACCCAGGTTCCCCATAAAACTCATGGTTTGGTGTTCCATACCACCGCCTCTGCTAAATTGTGCATGTCCGTACCATTCATTTTTAAAAGGGTAGGGCATAAATAATTCCGAAAACAACTGCATAAAGGCAGTAGTTTTTGCGGCATCTTTTTGAGCCTGATCGTAAAACTCCGGGAAAACGAGGTGAATCAGTTGCATGCTGTCTCCCTCCTCAAATACATGGTAATCCGTAAATTCCACGTAATTGGTTACAGCCATAGCAATCAGGTAAGTAGCAACAGGGTATCGGTGTTTCCAATGCGATATGTGCTGGTTGGAAACGCTATCCATTCCC
>JAUIMD010000393.1 GCA_030433225.1 Bacteroidia bacterium | reverse complement strand
CTGGAAAGAGGCTCACCTTTACCGCACCCGTAACATGTTTCAACGCGATAAAAACCAGCCATCCATTGTAATTTGGTCGTTGGGAAATGAGGCCGGTAACGGGGTGAATTTTGATGCCACCTACGATTATCTGAAAGGCATGGATAGCACGCGCCCGGTGCAGTATGAGCAGGCACATGGCGGAAGAAATACAGACATCATGTGCCCCATGTACATGCGCATTGGAGGCATGGTGAATTTCGCAAAAAATAATCCAACCAAACCCCTTATTCAGTGCGAATATGCCCATGCCATGGGAAACAGCGTGGGTAACCTGAAGGATTATTGGGATGCCATTGAAAAATACGATGCCCTACAGGGTGGATTTATTTGGGATTGGGTGGACCAGGGATTGCTCACCACCAATGAGGCCGGAGAATCGTATTGGGCATACGGTGGCGATTTTGGTCCGGATACCGTTCCCAGCGATGGAAACTTTTGTTTAAACGGATTGGTGGATCCGGACAGGGGCGTAAAACCACATCTGCTGGAAGTGAAACAGGTGTATCAATACATTAAGTTTGCGGCGGTTGACCTGAAAAAAGGACGCATCTCCATCGAAAATAAATACGGGTTTAAAAACCTCGATCAATTTGACTTTACGTACGAAGTAATGGCCAATGGTGAGGTGGTAAAATCAGGAAAACTGGATGTATTGGATGTTCAGCCGGATGCGAAACAAAACGTGAGCCTCGATGTGAAGGTGGAGGCCGCCCCAAATACCGAATATTACCTGAATGTTTATGCACGTTTGCATGCCCAGGACGGACTGGTGGATGCGGGTACCGTTTTGGCCAGCGCACAATTTGAACTGCCCGTTTACCTAAAAGCAGCCCAAAGCAAACCGCAAGGAGATAAGGTAAAAGTGGAAGAAAAAGATGGACAACTGGTTTATTCCGGTCAAAACTTCTCGGCTACTTTTGATACTGAAAAAGGCCTGTTAACTTCTTATCGTTTTGCGGATAAGGAAATGATTCAAAATGGCTTTTTGCCGAACTTCTGGCGGGCACCCATCGATAACGATTTTGGCCACGACCTGCACAAAAAAGCCATAGCATGGCGCAAAGCAGGTGAAAACCGGAAACTGACACGCTTTGTAATGAAAAGCGGAAGTGCCGGTGTAATATTTACCTACGACCTGACGTATAACGATGAAAAAATCGGAAGCTATACGTCGGAATATGACGTGCAGCCTAATGGCGAAGTGAACGTGAAAAACACCTTTGCAATGGCGGATGGTGATTTGCCTGAGATTCTGCGCATGGGAATGAATGTGGTAATGCCACGCGAATACGATCAAATGGCATGGTATGGCAGGGGGCCGCACGAGTCGTATGCCGACCGTAAAACCAGCGCGTTTGTAGGTTTGTATTCAGGAAGCGTTGCCGACCAATATTGGGCCTATGTCCGTCCGCAGGAAAACGGCAACAAAACCGATGTGCGCTGGTTGAAAATTACCAATGCCAATGGGGTTGGTCTGCAATTTACCGGTGCTCCTTTGCTGGAAGTTTCGGCACATCACAACCTGATCGACGATTTTGAGTCTGTAGAGCGTACCGATGGACGCCAGGTGCCCGGGGTGGACGTAATTAACCGTCACACCACCGATGTAAAACCGCGCGACCTTACGTCGGTAAATATTGACTACATGCAAATGGGAGTAGGGGGCGACGATAGCTGGGGCGCAAGAACGCATCCCGAGTATCGCCTAACCGCAAAAAAATATACGTACAGCTTTAATTTTAAGGGAATTCAATAAATTTTTGTATGCACAATACAACTTGGGGAGTGCCTTTTTCGGGCGCTCCTTTTTTTTGCGCGAAAGGAAATTTATGAGGGCACAAAAAACAAAGTTTAAACTTCTTTAAGTTGGAATTTATTCGATTCCACATGGGTGCTATAAAATCAAACTTTATATTTGCCCGATATTTAAAAAGTATACCATGAACTGGAATTGGAAACAAGTAAACACACTGCTCATTATGGCCCTGGCCATAACATTGATTACAGGATGTAGAAAAGACAGCCAAACCGATAAAGACTCGGCTGTTATACAGGCCTATCTGGATAGCCACCCGGAAATTAATGCCAAGCGCCACAGCTCCGGTATTTATTACCAGATTCTGGAGCCGGGAAGCGGAGGTTCGCCAACCCTTACCAGTACTGTAACTGTTACCTACAAAGGGTACCTCACTAATGGCGAGGTGTTTGATGGCGGAACCACTTCCTTTCGTCTGCTGGACGTAATAAAAGGCTGGCAAATTTCTGTGCCTTTGCTGAAAAAGGGAGGAAATGGTATCTTTATTATTCCGTCGGAGTTAGGCTACGGAGGAAATAAAGTGGGCAACATCCCTGCAAATTCAGTATTAATTTTTGAAATTTCACTTTTGGATTTTTAGGAACTAAAGTCTGTGATAAAATCAAGATATTAAAACCGTATGAAGGCTTGCTTTCATACGGTTTTACTTTTTTGAATGGTTTTATTCAATGAAATGAAAAACCATTAGTAATTAAAGATGATCAATTAAAACTCTTTACTCCAAAGAAAATTTTATCTTAGTTTTTCTTCAATTTTGCCTGCTAACTTTAGGTAGAACATGAAAAGTAGAATACTAAGCCGTTTGAGAATAAGGAAGATTTAGTAAGCCAGGAATTAATGTGCCGACTCATGAATTAAGTGAACACCGTAAATGATTTAAAGGATGAATAAGTATTTAACGTTATTTCTTATCGTACTTTTTTCCAGTTGTAAAACTAATTTGGAAGAAGATCCACAGTCCGAATACATATATGGTTACAATGTAGAAAAGTCCGATGGTGCTATAAATGCATTAAAACAAATCATCGAAGTAAATGGAGAACCTTATTTTAATCAGTACATTTTTTTTGATAAGAATGGGAATATTCGAAAGGAACAAAGTCATTACTTTACTTTAATAACCGTGGACGATACAATAAAGGTTGGAACGCAAGCAACAATAAGACTTGAATTGGACGCTCCAAAGTTTTTCAATGGGATGAAGGTTATTGTTGGAGGATTTGATTCAGAGTACAATAATATTGTTGGAGTACCTCAGGATACGCTGGTTCCAAAGGAAAACAATTATACCGTGTTTTTTAAAACAACTTTCGAAACACCTGGAGATACTGTTATTAGAGGGTGCATCTTAAACTATGGTGAAATGAAGGATACTGATGGAAGTACGATAGA
>JAUIMD010000392.1 GCA_030433225.1 Bacteroidia bacterium | reverse complement strand
GAGGCCAACCAGCTGTTTGCCAACGAGGTAATTGCCAAGGCTAAAAAGAACGATACCGTTTGGGTACACGACTACCAGTTGTTGCTGGTGCCCGAAATGATTAAGAATGTTCGTCCCGATCTTACCATCGGATTTTTTCTGCACATCCCCTTTCCATCGTACGAGGTGTTTCGCATTTTGCCCTGGCGGGAGGAATTGCTGAACGGAATATTAGGTGCGGATTTAGTGGGATTTCATACCTACGATTATGCCCGACATTTCATCAGTGCATCGCGCCGTTTGTTAGGCTGCGACATTAACTTTAACACCCTTCAGTACCATGGACGTCAGATTTTTATTGACGTATTTCCCATGGGAATTGACTACGATAAATTTAAAGACCGTGCGCACGACATTGTGACCCGCCCCATTCAGGAGCGCTCCAAACTGCATCGTGATATTGACCGTTTCCTGATGGATGCACCGGACCGCAAACTCATTCTTTCTATTGACCGGCTGGATTATACCAAGGGCATACCTGAGCGTATTAAAGCTTTTCGTCGTTTTTTGGTGGATCATCCTGAATTCAAAGAAAAAGTATCGCTGGTAATGCTTACGGTACCATCGCGGGTTGATGTGGAGCAGTACCAAAGTCTGAAAAGTGAGATTGAAGAATTGGTAGGGGGTATAAACGGTGAATTCGGCTCCCTCAATTGGAACCCTATTATTTATTTTTACCGTAGCCTGCCTTTTGATAATTTGCTGGAGCTCTACAGCTCGGCAGATATTGCCCTGCTAACCCCATTGCGCGATGGAATGAACCTGGTGGCGAAAGAGTTTATTGCCTCCAAAGTAAACCATAAAGGCGTACTGATTTTAAGCGAAATGGCTGGTGCTACCAAAGAGCTGGGTGAGGCTTTGCAGGTGAATCCAAACAACATAAAAGGCGTGGCCGATGCCATTTATAAAGCGCTTACCATGAGCGAAAAAGCACAAAGCGATGCCATGAATACCATGCAGGAGCGCATTCAAAGGTACAACGTACACACCTGGGCATCCGACTTTATGAATTCGCTGAAAAAAACCAACGAAAAACTGGCCATCAACATGGCACGAAAAGTATCGGACAATACTTTTAAACGAATTATTTCCGAGTACGAAAAAGGTAAAAAGAGATTGCTGTTTCTGGATTATGACGGAACCTTGCAACGCTTTTTCGATAATCCGCTGGATGCATCACCCGACGAAGAATTATACACCTTGCTGGATCACCTCCACCATGCAAAAAACACCGAATTGGTGATTATTAGCGGGCGCGATAAAAATACCCTGCACGAATGGTTTGGCGACAGAGGCTACTCCCTTATTGCTGAACACGGTGTGTGGGCCAAAGCCTCCGGTGGTGAGTGGGTGGAACGCAAACAAAGCCACATCAACTGGAAAGCCAACATCAGGCCCGTCATGGAGTCATACGTGGACCGTACCCCGGGCAGCCTGATTGAAGAAAAGTCGCACTCCCTCGTGTTCCATTACCGAAAGTCGGACATTGAACTTGGAGCCTTGCGTGCCCTGGAGCTTACTACCGACCTCTCGAACCTGCTTCTTAACCAGGAGCTTGAAATTTTTGAAGGGAGTAAAGTGATTGAAGTAAAAATTGCCGGCATAAATAAAGGCAGTGCAGCCGTAGATTACATTGGGGCTGCTCATTACGATTTTATGATGGCTCTGGGCGACGACTGGACAGACGAATACCTGTTTAAAGAATTGCCCAAAGAAGCCATTACCATAAAAGTGGGCACCGACCGTTCCGAGGCCCGTTACTTTGTGAATAATCCCACCGAAGTAAGAAATTTACTAAGCAGTTTAATCAATAAGTAAGATTTGAGGAGTATGAACAACCTGGATTATGGAATTATCGGGAATTGCCATACGGCAGCGCTCGTGTCGAAAAACGGAAGTATTGACTGGTTTTGTTTGCCCAATTTCGACTCTGCCTTTGTTTTTGGGGCATTGCTGGACAAAGAAAAGGGAGGACATTTTAAAATTTTGGTAGACGATACCTACACCATTACACAGTCTTACATTCCCAATACGAACATTTTAAATACCCGCTTTAAATCGGGTGAAAATGAGTTTGAGTTGCTGGATTTTATGCCACGTTACAAAAAGGATTTGACCTACCATAATCCACCTGACATTGTGCGCTATTTTAAACATATCTCAGGAAAGCCCTCGTTTCGTGTGGATTACAACCCAAAACTGGAGTATGCCCGGTACAAAACCCACAACATTATTCAGGAAGATTACATAAAAAGTTATACCGAAGAGGGGGAGTACGATTCCTTGTACGTGTATACCGATTTTTCGAGAGAAGCGGTTTTGCACGGCGATACCATTACCCTGGAAAAAAGTGGATTTATTCTGATTACCTACAATCAAAAAATACTGCACCAAACCTTGAACAGTCAGTACCTTAAATTGCAAAAAACTAAGGTATACTGGCTCAATTGGAGCGATGAAATTACGCGCTACAGTAAGTACCAGGAACAAATAATGCGCAGCGCGCTGGCCCTGAAATTACTTACTTACGACAAAACCGGTGCGGTATT
Source organism: Bacteroidia bacterium (assembly GCA_030433225.1). GTDB lineage: Bacteria > Bacteroidota > Bacteroidia > Bacteroidales > UBA5342 > JAUIMD01. The sequence goes on along the minus strand of JAUIMD010000392.1, from coordinate 667 downwards.
GGCGGCGGCCACCACCTCGCTGCCCGAAACCATTGGCGAAGAACGCAACTGGGATTACCGCTTTTGCTGGATCCGCGATTCTTCTATGGTAATCAGTACCTTAACCAAACTTGGGCACCTGAATACGGTAAAACGCTTCGTGAATTTTATCCTCGATATTATTCCGGATAAGGACGAGAAAATACAAATTATGTATGGCATCGACCGGCAAAAAACACTCACCGAAGAGGAACTTTCCCATTTGTCGGGATACGAAAATTCTTACCCGGTACGTATCGGCAATGCCGCATATACACAAAAACAAAACGATATTTATGGGGTATTGATGGATGTGATTCTACAGCATTTTCGCCTCTTTGAAACCAGCCTGGGCATAGGTGAAAACCTATGGACCATTACCCGTAGCATTGTGCACACGGTAGAAAAAAACTGGAGAAAACCGGATAAAGGCATCTGGGAAATTCGTACGGAAGACAAGCATTTCACCTTTTCAAAAGTACTTTGTTGGGTAGCCATCGACCGTGCCATTTCGGTAGCCAAACTCATCCATAAACAAAAATATGTAGAGGAATGGCAACCCCTGGCAGATGAAATAAAAGCCGATATTGAGGCCAATGCCTGGGATGAGGAAACTCAATCGTACACCCAGTTTTATGGGTCAAAAGAC
>JAUIMD010000391.1 GCA_030433225.1 Bacteroidia bacterium | reverse complement strand
AATCATTCTACCGAAAAACTTACGACAAACCGTCAAAGAAACGTCCTTACTAAGCAGAACTGCAACTACTTACAAATTGAATTACTACAAGCCTTTTTGCTGGAGTCTGTTGTGAATCGTCTTGTAGTCTTATTATCGTAATTCGGAGTTGTTTTATTCCATAAATGAATTGCTTAGGGAGCAATAGCATGAAGGTATTGCTGCAAAACTTCCCCAACCGGTTGTTGGTTCAACGCCTGAAAATCCCGCCTGATTTGTTCCTGTTTCTCACGGTAGAACGTAGGATTTTCAATCAATGTATCAATGTAACGCGCAAAATCAATTGGGGTATCTGCCACACAAATGTCTTTACTAAACGCTTCAATCCCCTGCACTCCAAATGATGTGGTTACCACCGGAATGCCGTGTGCCATGGCATCCACAATTTTAATTTTTATGCCGGAGCCACCGAAAAGGGGAACTATGGCCATGTGGCTGCTAAGGTAATGCGGACGAATTTCATGTACCCCGCCCAAAACACGAATGCACCCGGTTTTTTCCAGTTGTTTCTTTAACGTTCCTTTAATTCCTGTTCCGGCAATATAAATTTCTACTTTATGGGTTAAGCGAGGAATTACTTCGCTTGTAAACCACAGCAAGCCTTCCCGGTTTAATGCCCATGTCCATGATGCCACCAAAAACAAGGTAGCAGGAGAGGTCATTTGGCGGAAAGCCTTATCCCAACTGGTTTGAAAAATTCCGGCATAGGCAGGTAAAGCCAGGGCATGTTTTGTTTCGGGAAATTTTTTCATATCCTGATGGGAGATAAAAACCACATTTCCTACGTGACGGTACACCCTTCGTTCAAAATTCTCAAGACGCTTTGCCTCCCTGCTTAAAAGGTGCCTTTTCAAAGCATTTTTTTGGGTTTGCATGTAGGTGAATACCGTTTCATATTCTGCATTGTGAGCAAAAACAACTTGCCGGGGATGCGCCCTTTCAAAGGCGGTGTGTTGAAATGCCGGCAATTGATCATAAACCAGCAGGTTGTACATCCCTGATGCTACCAAATGGTCTATTCGGTCTTCGGCTTTTGCATTGTAGTATTTATAAATTTTATAGGGAATGTGCTTAACACTGCTTTTAATAAATGATTTAAGGGCCTGAACCGGGTTTTGCCTTGTTTTGATCCAATGTGGGATAAGTATAAGTTTTCCAACCTTAAAGTCTTGTTTAAATGCTGAAATTGTGTTTTCGTCCGGAGGGGAATCCACTTTACACACCAGGTCGACGTGGTAGTTTTTTAGCAGCAAGTTTAAATGCTGAAGCGTTACCAGTTTTCCCCCTCCATAGGCGGGATACGGAAACTGAGTAGTTATAAACAATACTTTCTTTTTCATGCTGCTTTTTTCATACATTATTCAAAGGTAAACCTTTAAATCCGCTAAATAAAACAGAATTTTATTCGTTCAGCATCCTGGCCGGGGCGCATGAAAAAAGCCAGTCGGGTTACGACTGGCTTTTGTGTGTATATAAATTTTATGAGAAAGGGATTCGGTTTTTTATGCCTTCATTTCATGTACCTATGCGCTCCACATTTTTCCCCGCGCAATATTGTAAACGGCCATCAGTAAAAACCGAACATCCGTTAATACACCGTGTTTCGATTTTGCTTTGATGTAAATCCATTCAGCTTTAAGGTTTCCTTTTTCATCGCCCATCCTTAACGATACGTAAGGTGGAATGCAGCCTGGTTTAAAGGCCTGACGGGCAGAAACCAAATCCTGCGGGAATTCTTCAAGACGGGCTGCCGTTACGGGCCTTACGCCCATTATGGCCATATCACCCTTTAGTACATTCAGCAACTGCGGAACTTCATCCAGGTATAGTTTTCGCAATATTTTTCCCCATCGCGTAACCCGGTAGTCGTTTTTTATTTTTCCATCTCCGTTTTCAGAATACCCGTTGTGCTTTATTAAGTACGACTGCAGGTATTCAGCATACGGATGCATAGTACGTATTTTATAAATACCAATTTCTTTTCCGTTTTTTCCAATGGCTTTTTTCTTATAAAACAAGCCATACTCCGGCGCAGGACGTTCATCTGCCTCTTTCTTCTTTTTGGCCACAAACCAAATTAAGTGCCCAATTTGTCGGTATTCCACAATCTCAAATCCGGCCCTAATAATTCGTCCAAAAGCCTCAGTTTTAGACATTACACGTTTGTTACCACCTGTAAGCCGAAAATATAGTTTGCGGGTAAAACTCAATTTAGCCAGTACCCGATGAAAAATAATATCGAGTGCCTGAATAAAATACACTCCCTTACCGTACTTTACTTTGTGCCGGTCGTGCCGCGTACGATGGGTTTCCACACAGCCAATAAAATTGCCGTTATACCCCAGCTTTTTATTAATGGCAACAAGGGTCTCGTTAATTTTACGGTTAAAATTGAGTTGACAAATGTTGATAATTCCTTTATACAGGTTATATGGAAGGGTATCTACGTTAAACGGAGAAACCAGGTACATGGCACGTACATGTCGTGAACTTAAATCTTCGTGACGGTTAATAAATTGAATCACCTCATCCCCAATTTCCTGCTTTAAATAGTATTGAGCCTGTTGCTCATTCAGCACATTGGAGTTGAGTTTTGGGGGAGTTTTCTCTTTTACCACTGTTTGGGTGGACACGTGGAGAAAGTTCTCATTCGACGATGAGTACGTGTGGCGTACATTTGATCTCATACACTTGGCAATCTTAGGTTCAATCTATCCGAAGGGAACGTCTTGTTTTGTTGGGTACAAAGAAAAGCAAAAAGAAAGTAAAAGTCCATTCTTTTGTCATTTTAACAAAAATCATTTCCAATACGGCAAGTTTTGAAAACAAATAGGCACCATTCTTGTCGTAATCCTATTAATTTCTATTTGTAATAAATAAGCACTTCGGTGTAATGACGTATTAGGGATATGGTATGTACAAAGGGGATACACTAATTTTTTTATTGAGGATAAATAAGAAATACGCGACACCCCCAAAAAAATGCCCTGTGAATAAAATGTGGATAACACGAATGAGGTTGAGCAATATATTTCCTGCAAAAGTTCAAATCAGGATACCCTCCACCTACTAATTTCGGGGTAAACCGGATGGATTAAGCTATTTATAAAAACGAACAAAGCCCTCGCGGGTAAGCGGAGGGCCTTGCTACTATGTACTGTTAGTGCAACCGGTTATGTACGAATCATAATCAGCATCATTTTAAAGGGTTGCAGGGCATTA
>JAUIMD010000390.1 GCA_030433225.1 Bacteroidia bacterium | reverse complement strand
GGTGTCGGGTGGAAATTCACAAATTATCCTGGTAAAAGATCATTATACCATGGAGGTGGTTGGGCAAACCATTGACGATGCCGCAGGAGAAGCGTTTGATAAATGTGCCAAGGTTATGGGGCTGCCTTACCCCGGCGGGCCTGTGGTTGACCGCCTTGCCAAATTGGGCGACCCCAACCGCTTTGAATTTGCCAAACCCAAAGTGCCGGGCTACGACTATAGTTTTAGTGGCTTAAAAACCTCCTTTTTATACTTTTTGCGGGATGCGCTGAAAACCAATCCAAACTTTATTGAAGAAAATAAGGAGGACTTGTGTGCTTCACTCCAAAAAACCATCATCGATATTTTGATGATTCAGCTGGAACGCTATTGTGCCAACGAAGGCATTAAAGAAGTTGCTGTGGCCGGGGGTGTTTCTGCCAATTCAGGCTTGCAAAATACCATGAAGGCATATGCCGAAAAACTGGGCTGGAACCTTTTTATCCCTAAGTTTGCTTACACTACCGATAACGCTGCCATGGTGGCCATTACCGGGTATTACAAGTATAAAAAGCAACGCTTTACCGGCTACAATGCCATCCCGTTTGCACGTACGCGCATTGATTAGCACTTGTAAATCAAACGCTTTTCGTGCTTATTTAGTCTTGATTATTACTGCGGCACACGCCCTCTTTTAACAGCATTCTACATGCACAATCAATCTGCAATGGCTACATTTGCAGACTTTTAAGAGAGACAATTGGCTTTAAAATATTACAATCAAATGATACAGCAAGCACCACATACATTTCACATCCCCGTAATGGGAACGGGGTATACCGTAGAGTCGCCCATTAAAGTGGCTCATTTGGGCATCAGTTCCGTGGTTCCCATCACCGACCACCGTTTGGTGGAAAATCTGGTAGAAATGCATACCCAAAAATTAGGGCTGCCCTACACCCCTGTTGACAAAAAAGATCCGGACAGAAGAGCAAAAGCATTTACCAACTACCTGGATTTGGTACACGATATGGTGGAGAAAAACCTGAGCACCCTGAAAGGACAGCCGTTTACTGAAGGAAGTGAAATCACAAAATATTTCGAATTATTGCCCGAATCTTCGGCATTAAAAGCGCAGTATAAAAAAATGCTGAGTGCTGTTGGAGACGAGCAAAAGCAAATGCAGGATGAGTTACGTTCTCAAATTGTTGCCGGGGATATTGATGTAAACATCATGACCAAGCTGGATGGAGTGAATTTTGATGAGAACAATGAACCCCTCGAAAATATATACAACGACGCGCACGCAGCCCTGCGTGGGTTTGCTAAAAGTAAGTTGAGTTCATCGGTGGTATTGTCGGCGGGTATGAACCCACGTTTGTTTGGCTATATGGCCGAATTTGCCGATTTCTTTCCCAATGAAAACGGTCAACTGAAAAAACGCATCATTCTTAAAGTGAGCGATTATCGCTCGGCAATGATTCAAGGTCGGTTCCTGGCAAAAAAAGGATTGTGGGTTTCGGAGTTCAGAATTGAGTCAGGGCTAAACTGCGGGGGGCACGCCTTTGCATCAGATGGATATTTGTTAGGTCCTATCCTCACAGAATTTAAAGAGAATAAAGAGAAGTTAGTGCAAATGCTGGCCAACGAGTATGCTACTGCGCTAAAAAAAGAGAAGGACATTGAGCTTGAAAAGCCTTTTCCAATTCAGTATACCGTGCAGGGAGGTGTAGGTGATGCCGATGAACACACCATGTTTTTGAAGCATTACGAAATGCAATCGGTAGGGTGGGGATCGCCCTTTATGCTGGTTCCCGAAGCCGTAACGATTGATGAATATACCCTGGAATTGTTGCGCAAAGGAAAAGAGGAAGACTTTTATTTAAGTGATATTTCTCCCCTGGGAGTTCCGTTTAATTCGATAAGAGGCAACCTGGCGGATATTGAGAAGCAGAAAAAAATTGATGCCGGAAAACCAGGGGCTGCCTGCTTGAAAAAGCATCTCGAATTCAATACCGAGTTTAGCAAATACCCCATTTGTACGGCATCCATCAAATACCAAAAAACAAAAATTAAAGAACTGACGGAAACCATTGCCGATAAGGTGGAGCTTAAGAAAAAGGTGGACAAATTGGTGGAAAAAGCCTGTTTGTGTGTGGGACTTGGAAACACCGTGTTGTTTCATCATAAACTGGAGGTACCCAAAGGCAACCATGGGGTAGTGGTATGTCCGGGGCCCAACCTGGCATATTTCAATAAAATATCCAGCCTAAAGGAAATGATTGACCACATTTACGGGCGCACCAACAGCTTGTTTAATGCCGATCGCCCGAACGTATTTATGAAGGAACTAAAAATTTATATCGACTACCTGAAAGGGAAGATTGAAGAATGTTCGAACGACTTTAATGCGCAGCAGGTGAAGTATTTCAACACATTTCGCTCGAATCTTCAGGATGGAATTTCATATTATAAAGATATGTTCTCTACCGCAGATGACACCCTGAAAAACATGAAGGAGAAGGTGTTGGCCGATTTAACAAAGTACCGTGCCGAACTGGAAAACATGGTAGTACCGGCTTAGTAAAACAAAAGGTATAAAAACACAAAGAGCGGATGCCCCAAATGGTATCCGCTCTTTGCGTTTTTACATGTTATACCATGCGTTTGTTTACTTCAATACGTCTTCCACCGGGGTGTAGGGCAGGTCAAAGGCCTCGGAAACTGCACGGTACACCACCTGGCCGTTTACAATGTTTAATCCGGTTAAAAGGCCATTGTTTTCGAGGCAGGCCTGTTTCCACCCTTTGTTGGCCAATTGCAAAGCGTAGGGAAGTGTTGCGTTGGTAAGTGCCTGTGTGGAGGTTTTGGGTACGGCGCCAGGCATATTGGCCACGCAGTAGTGCACCACCTCATCAATAATGTACACCGGATCTTCGTGCGTGGTGGGGCGTGTGGTTTCAAAGCAACCTCCCTGGTCAACGGCAACATCCACCATCACGGTTCCGGTTTGCATGTCTTTTAACATATCGCGCGAAATAAGTTTTGGCGCCTTGGCCCCCGGAATAAGCACCGCTCCAATGATCAGGTCATTTTCCTTAATGGCTTTTCGTAGAGTGAGTTCGTTTCCTGCAATGGTTTTAACGTTGGCCGGCATAACATCCGAGAGGTAGCGTAAACGCGACAGGTTAATGTCGATAAGGGTTACATCCGCCCCCATGCCTGCGGCCATTTTTGCCGCCTGGGTTCCCACAATTCCACCCCCAAGCACCAGTACGCGGGCAG